>JBHLOD010000163.1:0-4615 GCA_048940825.1 Promethearchaeota archaeon
TCGTTTCGCCGAGAGAGTGGCTTCGATGTCACATTGAGCATGTTCACGTCCTTCGGCTATTTCGAGGACCCCGAAGATCAGATGCGAGTATTGAGGAACATTCACTTCTCTTTGAAACCCGGAGGAAGATTCGTCTATCACTCGTTCGGCAAGGAAATACTCGCTAGGATATTCCGCGCGACGGACTGGTCCGAATATGAGAAGGGTTTCATACTATACGACAGGAAGGCCGTCAATGATTGGTCTATGATGCATAATAAATGGCATTTCATTGAGAGAGGAGGGAAGATCCGCACGTGGGAGTTCAAACACTGGATCTACTCAGCTGCAGAGTTCAAGAGCATGCTACTGAGCGCAGGCTTCTCAGAAGCTCGAGTCTATGGAAACCTAGACGGAAGTGCCTATGACAATGAGGCCGCTTTCATCATTGCAGTTGGCACAAAATGACAGCCATTGACACAGTCTAGGAGACTGAATCAGTTGTCCTGTTTGTTGCCCTTGCGCTTGAACTCGGTATACCCACATCTTCCGCACGCGAATCGGTCAAAATGCTCAGCCATGAATGTCCCCTTCTCACATCGTGGACATGTTCTCTTCAGGACAGTTACTTCGCCTGTCTTCGGGTCCACTTTGTAGAGTTTGTTTCCCATCTATGATTCTCCCCCTTTCTTCGATTCATGCCTTTTCAGGACGTATGGAAGCTCTGCCTTCTTCATTCGCTCAGGATCTGTGTATATTCTGGCGGTTCCCTCTGTCATTCCGATACCAAACTTGGTGACAAGGTTTCGAATCACCACCATGGATGCATTAGCGTCGAAATGCGCCACAATCTTCGCCTTTACATCCGCCCTGCTAGGAGTGGTTCCACCGACATGTTCCACCTTGAACTCGATCTCTTTCCTAGCAAGAGGCTTGTTTTCCCTTTCCTGAAGAATCTCTACCTTCATTGGCATCACATGCGTTAGCTAGATCAGTCTCTAGCGTGGGTCAGCCATCCGACCTTGGGTTGTCTAATAAAGCTTTCACCACAGACAAGCGGTCTTATCGTACTTTCAAGGCGTACTTGCCTGGTTTATCGATATTGAGGCGCTCTGCAACATAGGAGGACTTTCTCGGGTCTTCATGGGGATTGCGCCCCGGAAGAATCACGACTACTCCCGTGTATGATGTTGACATGCTAGTGCCCCTACAATTGGGGCACTGATCTTCAGTAGTCAGGTAATGACATGCTCGACAGGCCCTCAATTTCGTCATGGAATTCCTCCGACACTATTTCTTCTTCTTCTTGTCCTCTTTCTTTGGTTTCTCCCCACGAGCGCTTCTTACATCGTCCTCTACCCAGGAGTGTTGAGGTCCAATCTTCCCTAGGAACGGTTGTCTCATCGTGAGGCCAAGCTTGCCGGACCTGTTTCCGGACTCGAAGCTGATAGATGTGATTCGTGCTCTAACCCTGTCCCCCTCGGCGAGGGTTCTCCCGGTTTCCTTACCTAGCAGAGCGTTGCCCTTTGAGTCCTGAGTAATGAAATCATCACATATCTGACTCACATGGCATAACCCATCAAGGGGTCCCATGCGAATGAAAGCGCCGAAGTCCATCAGTTCAACTACATTGCCTTCCACAATCTCGCCTCTAATCGGCTTGAACACGAGAACCCGATAGGCCACAGAGTGATAAGTTGCACCATCTCCAGGCATGAGTCGGCCCTGACCTATATCATCTATACCGATGACGGCAATCATGAGTCCTATGTCCCTATCGAGGACATTCTCATGCTGTTTGCGCAAATGAACCATCGCGGCTTCTTCTATTGGTGCGCCAAATTCCTTTGGAGGAATTCGGACAACATCCCTTACTGTTACCACTGAGTACAATTACAGTCACTCCTCGCCTGACAGGACAATCTTAGAACAATCAGACCACAAGTCGAAACACGCTGGTCTGGACCCGACGGCTCAGCGGTGCATCAATTTGGAAAACATAAAAACGTTGTGAATAGGACTCATGTTAGGGTCCCTTCAAACTTCAGTTGTTTTCTTCCACGGAGGAACAGAACTGGAACTCCTCGTTCTCTTGCACGATTACGCAGCTCTTTGTCGTTAGTGGCCAAGACTCCTTCAACCTGAACTGCATACTCCAGAAGCTGATCGTCAACTGGCAACTCCGAGATTGATTTCTCAGTTTCAACAGTTCTACATTTTCTGGTCAAATCTCTGGCAATCCTGAATGCGAGCCTGTCGCTCCTCCCCTTGGATTCGTGAGCCCCTGCTTCAATCTCGTCAGCAACCGATGACAATATGACAAACTCGAATCTGCGCTCTAATACCCTCTCCGCCTCGGCGAATATGTCCACATTGAACTGAGCAGGTATGGTCATGAAGTTCGTATCAACAACAACATGTAGTACCACTTTACTCACTAACTGATCTCAGATTTGTGCGTGTCCAACGAGCCGCCATTTGTTCTCTACTCTGCGTCCGATTGCAACACGCTGGGCCTTCTCTATTGCTACAGGTCTCTTTAGCTCAAGCTCAATCTCGTTTCCATGAAGTTTGCTAATGACGCCTACAGTGGCAGCAGTTCCAACCACAAGCATGAGCGGCTCGTTAAGTCTGAGGTTTCCTACCTCTTTCTCAGACTCCATGCCGACAACTCTCTCCATGAGAATGGGCGTAATCATTAGCTTGTCAATCGTCTTTGGCATCTTTCCGACCTTGCCAACAACACTCCCTACTAGGCGGTCTGCACGCGTAGAAGCCGGGTCTAGTGCAGTCCCAACACCAATCAGACCACCCGGATGCGCTTCCTGTAGGTCGTTGCCGCTGCCGGAGAGAAGAGTCACAATCTTCGCCCTTATCGGCTTGAATCCCTTGTCTGTCCTTACTCCGGGGGCAATCTCAATCTCATCTCCAACCCTCAGCATACCCCGCACTATCGAGCCGCCAACCACGCCTCCAAGAAGCTGGTCAGGGAGAGTACCGGGTCTGTTGATGTCAAAGGACCTCGCGACAAACATCTTTGGATTCGCTGCCTCATTTCTTTTCGGGGTGGGGATTACCTCCTGTATCTTCTGTATGAGAAGGTCCGTATTGGCTCCAAATACCGCAGAGACCGGCACAATTGGCGCATTCTCAGCGGTGGTGCCTTTGACGAAATTCTTGATCTGTCTGTAGTGCTTGACAGCCTCCTCCTTTGATACCAGCTCTATCTTGTTTTGGACGATTACTATGTTTTCAACACCGATGATTTCAAGGGCCCGAAGGTGTTCAGAAGTCTGTGGCATTGGACAGGGCTCGTTGGCGGCAATCACAAGTATTGCACCATCCATGAGGCTAGCACCACTGAGACAGGTTGCCATCAATGACTCGTGGCCAGGACTGTCAACGAAGGATATCTCCCTCAATACCTCCAGATTGCCTCCACATTTTGTGCACTTGTCATCCTTTGACAGGTGTGAAGTTGTATACGCCTCTGGCTCGGAACAATTGGTGCACTTCTTTAGAGTCGTTGCCGCGTAGCCGAGTCTGATTGAGATTCCTCGACGCACCTCATCTGAGTGGCGGTCGGTCCACTCGCCGGTGAGGTACTCAACAAGTGTGGTCTTTCCGTGGTCTACGTGGCCTAATGTACCAATGCTTACCTCTGACTGTCCTTCGTACACATAAGGGGTCTCCATGGCATCTATGTAGTGTAAAAGATGCATCTGATGACGTTTAAGAAGTCTGTGGTTGTTCCACGGAATCTGCCGCGAAAACGGCCATAAACCTCGAGGAAGCAGTCAAATCTGCTATGCGCTCTGCATGATTAGTTCTTCGAGTGAAGTGCTGCCCTTCTCCTCAATTCTCATGTTGACTTGAGAGATGTCAAGGCTCAGTTCACTCCCCCGGACGGTCTTTCTCTTCGCTATGCCCTTCCTCTTTGGTCTGAAACCAGGGGCCCCACGAATCAAGATCCTTTTCTTGCCACTACCATGCACGTCCGGACGTATTGGAAAACCCGATTTGTCACTTCCGCCCGTTATCCTGAACTTGTATCCAGGCAGTCCAAGCACGTCGCCTTCTACAATCTCTCCCACACGTTTACCAACCAATGCGTTGGTCTTCACGTCATCCAACTCATACTGGATTGCTTTCCCCTCTTCGGGGTCTGAGATTACTAGCTTGAACGGCAATTATCGAACCGCCTGCTTGGAATTGGTATGCTGGTCCAATGTCTGGACGCAGGCGGTAGCCAAAGTTAATCACTTTATGAGGATTGTGGTCCAGCTTAGCGTCCATCGCAAGACTATGTCGTGATTTTCCGTTGGCCGAGTACACAACCATTATAACATCTCCATATTCCTGAATCCGCTAACTATCCACCTCTCTGGACTTGAATGGCCATGGACCCTGTCACTATTCTAGTACTCATATTGGGCTTCTGGCTGGTAATCTACCTTGCTTCACGCTGGTTTGGCACTGAGAGGCTAAACGAGAGGGGCGTGGACACACGTACACCACTTTTCCTGATGATTAAGACAGAGCGGTTGAATGCATTCCTCACACGAATGGGAAAGAAGCTCCCTCGGGCATTCTGGAATATCGGCATTGTAGTGGCGTTTGGTGGAATGATATTCGG
>JBHLOD010000164.1:0-4588 GCA_048940825.1 Promethearchaeota archaeon
CCAGAGAAGCCAATCTGCGCTGGAGCCATGTACTCCCCGGGCTACTTTCCTCGGGGTTACTTCTGCCAGCCTACAAGTGTGGCTGCTGGTGCCCTCAATGCCCTAGGTGAAAGATATGGGTTCGACCCGAAATCTACGCCGTGGCAGAGTATGTCGTCTGATGCCCAGCGGGCGTTTCTGCACGGAGACCCTGAACCTTTGGACATTACATACATGGGTACCAGACGAGGAAAGAGGGTGGAGGTGAAAACAAAGAGCCGATGGGCGGGCTTTTACAGATGGGTCGGCGACTGGGATGTTGGTGGAACCTATACGGAGAGAGAAACATGCGGTGAATGTGGAGGATCGGGCCTGCGGCCAGAGTTACTCGCCATCAAGCTACTCGGATACAACGTTCATGAATTCAATCTACTCACAATCTCCAAGCTTGGTAGAGTGCTCCGGAAGTTGAAACTCAAAGAGGAGGACGAGGTTGCTGGAGGAATCCTTAGCAAAATCATGAAACGACTCAGTTTCCTTGAGAAAGTGGGGCTAACATACATCCATCTGGACCGGGAAGCTTCAACGCTCTCAGCCGGAGAAGCTCAGAGAATCATATTATCATCGTTGTTAGGAAGCGGACTCACGTCATTAACTGTCCTCCTAGATGAGCCGACGCGAGGAATGCATCCGTCAGAAGTGGAGGCACTTGTTGGTGCTTTGACTGAGCTTCGAGATGAAGGTAACACTGTCATCGTTGTGGAACACGACCCCGTCATAATCCAAGCGGCTGACGAGATTGCTGACATGGGACCAGGGTCTGGTACTTCGGGCGGAGAGCTTGTGGCTCACGGTACACTCTCGGAAGTGATGAAGAGCAACACAATCACTGGGATGTGGCTACGCGGTGACAAGAGGACCAAGAGCCGCTTGGAACGGCGGACTCCTACCGCTTGGATGACCATAACGGGAGCAAGAGAGAATAATCTTCAGAACTTGACTGTAGACATCCCGTTAGGAGTACTCACAGGCATATGTGGTGTTTCCGGATCTGGAAAAAGCACACTCTTCCTTGACACAATCGGCCGCGAGCTAGCTCCAAAGAAGTTCACAACCAGTGTGTCATATGAGCCCGTCCAACCGGGTGCACACGACTCAATTCATGGTCGTCCGAGAAGAACCATCATCCTGGATCAAGGTCGAAGGGGGATTCGTAGCCCGGGACACGCGCTTCGTCTATTCAAACCTCTAATTCAGGCTTATGCAGAGAGTGAAGATGCGAAGGCGTTACAAATCAACTTTGAAACTCTATCCAAGCATTGCTCAGTTTGCGAAGGTCAGGGCAGAATCAGGATTGAGATGGGATTCCTTCCAAACGTATATGAAACGTGTGAAACCTGTTCGGGCACAGGACGCTCTCCCGAAGCTTGGGATGTGCGTATCGATGGAATGGCACTTCCAGAACTCAACAAACTGACTCTAGCAGAACTCTACGAGATGTTCAAGAATAATGAGAAAGTATCGAGAAGAATCAGACCTGCGCTTGAGGTTGGTTTAGGATATCTTGCATTGCGCCAGCCAAGTGTGTCTCTGTCAGGAGGAGAGATACAGAGACTCAAGATTGCTCAGGAGTTCTCCAAAGGAAGAGAAGAGGGGAATCTTTTCATAATCGACGAGCCAACTGTCGGTCAACACCTTGAGGATGTTGAGAAGCTGATTGATGTATTGCACAATTTGGTGGAGAGAGGCAACACTGTCATAGTCGTTGAACATCACCCCAATGTTCTTGCGGCATGTGATTTCTTAATTGAACTTGGCCCGGGCGGTGGTCCCGACGGTGGTCGAGTAGTCGCGGCAGGAACACCGGAGAAACTTGCAGATTCAGATACGCCAACTAGTGTGTATATCAGAGAGGTTCTGGAGGCTTCATCATGACTTGGGTTCCCCTATTACTTGCCGACCGGTCGCCTATCCTGAGAAGACTTGTGCTAAAGGACCTGCTCCATCGACCTGACAATGATAGGGAAATCCTTGAATTGGAGAAACTCATGGAGGATGACCTCCTCATCCTGAGCCTTCTTAGCAAGCAGGCCAGAGACGGCTCCTGGAGTAGTCTTGAAGCTGAGGGTACAATATCAAAGGACAGAGTCAGGGCAACTTCCTTTGCTCTTCTGAGACTAGGCTACTTTGGTCTGCCAAGAAACCACTCTGCAATATTGAGAGGTGTGAATTTCATCTTCTCCAAGCAGAGGAAGGACGGGTCGTGGCCGATACCGAAGGACTACGATGCTCAGAGTATGGACGGTGGAGTCTATACGATGATGCCACTGCAGACTGCTATTCCACTTCTGGGAATTGCTGCATCGGGACATGCTCAAGATGAGCGTGCGGAATTGGCCTATGACTGGCTACTGAATCAGCGCTTGGAAGACGGTTCTTGGCCTACTGGGAAGATTGGGAAGGTCTATGGCTACCGTGCAGGATATAGGAGAATGCCTCACTCTGAGTGGGGATGCAGAACCAACTCAACACTGGCTCTACAGTGTTTGTCTATGCATCCGAGACATCGAAAAGGTGAGGCTGCGAAACGAGCTCTCGAGCTACTTCTAGCAAGAGAAACAAGAGACAAAGGCAACCTAGGTTTCAATGTGGCTCGCATCATCGGGATTGAGCCCCACCGAGGACATTTCACCTATCATGCCAAGTTTGATCCGGGTCTTGTTCTGGACCTATGTACAAAAATCGGTGCGAATAGAAACGACAAGCGCGTGGACGAGCTAGTGAGATGGCTTGAAGAGGTCCAGGGGCCATTCGGACTCTGGGACTACACGGCGCGTCCCGAGGCGTCAAGGTGGGTGACATTCGACCTGCTGCGCTCTCTATCATCACTGGATGAATCCTCGCATTGGTTTAGCCTCGAACCACGAAGCTCGTATGTTTCCTATCCGAGAAGAGGGAAGAGGTTCTAGGCCCGTCTTCATTGTGAAAGCCCTTCTGAGTACAAATTCGACCTTATTGCACTCGGGATATTCTTAATAATAGTGACTCAGACAGCTCAGAGGGTTTGACTCTGAAACCACTGGAGTGGTTTCTGACAAATGACACAACTAGCTAGGGCGACGTTCACTGATGATGATTGCCAGACAGGACGGCGTATTTGATTGGAAGAGGTAAGATCGCTTAGGCGCGATGGTACCATTGGCCTGGTAGCAGGACTGGTCCTAGCTGTTCTGATGTATGGACCTGTCCTCCCGGCGTGGAATTCAGTCTCCACAGGGGTGGCTCTACATTCCCTCCTCGCACTCCTTGCCATAATTGCCGCAGCCTGGGTGTATGTACACATTCGAGATGAGCTCCCTGCCTGTGAGAGTATCATCTTCGTGGCACTAGTGTCACGCGCAATCATCCATCTGGGTGGGGCAATCAACATCTCGCTAACTGAAACTCCGCCTACTCTCGAACTGACATTACATACCATAGCCGCTGATGTTCAGGAGATGGCGTTTCTTGGTGTTCTGCTATTTCTCGCCGTCCTTCGATACAGAAGCAACCCGAGCAGCAGGGCAACGAGGGCACAAGTGATAATGCTTGTTATCCTCACGTTAGCCATTGACGGTCTTTTCTATCATATTATCTTAAGGCAATTACAAGACCTTCAGATTCAAATCATAGGTATCACAGCCGGAGCCATCAATATCGCAAGTCTGTTGTTGGCGGGGTGGATCAGAAACACACCACCTTTCAAAACGAAGAACCGTGAAACATCTCTGTATCTCATAGCTGTCCTTCTATTCGCCGAGGCGACGTTGCCGGCAGTGGTCGCTCTGTTTGGCCCGAGGGAGCTTTGGGCTCTGGCCATGGTATGGCAGGCGGTTGCGTTTCTAGCTATCACATTCGCAGTTGCTACACCAAGACTAATGATGCTTGAAATGACATATGAAACATCGTTTGGAGTCCCTGGGCTCTTTAGCCTTCTGGCTTTCGTGCCTTTCATGGTAAGCATTTTCGCTATATCACTAGCTCCCGGGTTCGTCGTGGTTGACCTAGGTGCATACTTCATATCTCACGCAGGGGCGGCGTTCCTCTCGGGTGTCATGGCATATCTTGTCTATGAGTACAGCACACGGAAGCCAGCTTGGGTTCATTACCCTCTAATCCTTTTGTTCCTTACCTGGGCGTTCGTAGAGGCCTATATCGTCATGGGTTGGAGAGTTGAAGAGATCCAGCTGGTTGGTGAGTCACTCGTCCCATATATCGTGGGAAGCATAGCTTCAATCGTAGCCCTTGCCAGGGGCATTCAATGGACCCATAGGCGGCCCATGGAAGAAAGCATGAAAAGACCCTTGTATTGGATATCTACACGGTTGGCCCTAGTTATTACCATGTTGGCCGCTGGTGAGCTCCTGGAGGACATTATCCTAGGCGGCACACCAACACTGGTCGGAAGTGCATTAGGAAGGTCCGTTCTTCTGGGCATGAATTTCGTGGCCATGTTTGCCTTTACATACCTGACAGTTCTCCTGGCAAAACAATCACGAAGTTGGAGAACCATCGAAGGCCTTGCCGCTGGTTTGCTTTCGGTCTGGATTGTTCCAAACGTACTGAAAGG
>JBHLOD010000165.1:0-4583 GCA_048940825.1 Promethearchaeota archaeon
CCATTGGATACCAGCAGATAGACTACTTGCCCTACGATGGCAGAAAAGATGTAACATTTCAGTACGCCTTTGGGCCTGGGGCTCATGAGATCTATGTTGTGATAGACGGCAGTGAATCCATAGAGGAACTTGACAAAACCAACAACATCGCATATAATATCATCACTATCTTACCCGACCTATCAGTCAGCTCTACCGACATAACCTTCTCAAACAATACCCCAGCAGCAGGTGACGAAATCACAATCTCAGCCATTATCTGCAACCAAGGAGGAACCAGCGCAGAGAATGTCAAGGTTGGATTCTTCTCAAATGATAATCCGATAGGCGAAGACACCGTCAGTCTAGTTAATCCTGGCGAGTACGAAACGGCATCTGTGTCGTGGACGGCAGCTGCAGGGTACAACAACATAACTGCCGTAGTCGACCCGGCCAATTCGATACAAGAGTGGAATGAAACAAACAACCATGCCACCACGTCAATATCGATCCTTCCAGATCTACATGTAGAGCCAATCTTTCTTTCTAACAACGACCTATTTACGGGGCAGAGTCTTCAGATATCTACAGAGATTGTGAATCTTGGAGCTGCGGACGCAAATGGCGTGCTGGCCGAGTTGTTCGACGGAAACCCGTTTGCAGGTGGAAACGTGATACACTCTCAGAATCTCGATGTTCTGCCACTCGGTGAAAAGAGTAGCTTTGTCTTTGAGTGGACACCACCGCCAGGCATCCACCAAGTCTTTGTCATCGTTGATAGAGAGAATCTCATTGCTGAATGCAATGAGAGCAACAACATGAGATACCAGGAACTCGTGGTCAGAACTCTCCCTGACCTTAGCATATCTGAGTCGGACATCATCTATGAGTCCGGTTCAATAAAGATAGTCGTACCGGTCAAGAACGAAGGCAAAGCCGGAGCTGCTGGTGTGATTGTTGGACTCTATGATGGTAAATCAGTTGAAGGCGGAGAGATGATATGCAGTGATACCATATTTCACATCTCTCCAGGCCAAGCATCGAGTGTAGAGCTAGTTCTGTATGAACCGCCAGAAACGGGATGCCTGTACCTTGTTGTGGACCCGGAGGAAGCAATAGAGGAATCTGACGAGGCAAACAATGGAGTGGTGGTTAACTACGTAGACATACCCCGAATCGATGCAGGGTCCGATCAGGTTGTCGACGAGGGAACAATGGTTGACTTTACAGGTTCAGCTGTGGTCCCAGGCAATATTGAAGACTACAATATTCTCTGGGACTTTGGTGACGGTTCAACAGATAGCGAATCACTGACACTAACCCATACATATGGCGACAGTAGGGTGTACGTTGTGACGCTCACTGTGTCAGGAACAAGCTATTCCGGAGTAGACCATATGCAAGTCACTGTGCAGAACTTAGCACCGACCGTTGACGCGGGTCCGGATATAACAGCAGATGAGGGTACGTCACTAATCTTCGCAGGCGATTTCAATGATCCAGGCTGGCTAGATACCCACACTATTCAATGGGACTTTGGTGACGGTTCGACTGCTGGCGGATCACTGACGCCACCCCACACGTACGCTGATGACGGAACTTACTGCGTGTTGCTGACGGTTACAGACGACGACGGTGGAGTAGGCACAGATTCGCTTGTGGTGATGGTTCAGAATGTAGCTCCAGTAGCACAGGCTGGGCCGGACCGGACGATAGACGAAGACCAAGAGACAACATTTGACGCCAGCGGCTCCTCTGATGCACCCTCGGACCAACCACTGCTTGCATACACATGGGACTTCGGAGATGGTAGTAGCGGTACTGGGCTTATTGTGTCGCATGTCTACTCGGACCCTGGAACCTACGTTGTGACCTTGACTGTCACGGATGACGATGGCGGCATTGGAACCGACTTATGCATCGTTGATGTGCTAGATAGGACTGCACCTGTAACAACAATTGACATTGAGGGCATTCCAGGTCTGAACGGCTGGTACGTTTCAGACGTGGTGGTGACACTGGAAGCAAACGATGCGGCCTCTGATGTTAGTCACACATACTACCGTATCAACGGGGGCGCGTGGATTGAATATCCAGGGGCTTTTCTGCTATCAGTGACTGGAGAGTACGAAATTGAGTGCTACAGTATTGATTCCCCTGGAAATGTGGAAGAAGCATTGCCACCTACTATGGTGAAAGTTGACAAAGATGCTCCTGAAACTACAGCAAGGATGCAGGGCACGCAAGGGTCAGAGGGATGGTACATCGGCGAAGTAGAAGTCACCCTAGAATACGATGACTCAGCTGTTGGGTCAGGCGTGCTGAACACCCGGTACTCTTTTGATGGCATTGTCTGGTATGACTACACTGGTCCATTCGTGGTGAACATAGAAGGGACTCACACGATATCATTCTACTCGGTCGACGTTGCAGGAAATGCAGAGGGAGAGAAGGGTGAGGAATTGAAGATTGACACGATGGCACCCGAGACCTCGATTGCCTTCTCCGGTACTCCTGGACTGGATGGCTGGTATGTCTCGGATGTAGTTGTCACCCTGACGCCTGATGACGCCGATATCGGATCAGGTATTCTATTCACCTACTACTCAATCGATGCTGGTGACTTGTTCGAGTATACCGGGCCGTTCTTAGTGGACGAAGACGAGATACATACAATCAGCTTCTACTCGGTTGACGTTGCAGGAAATACAGAAGTAACAAAACATGAGTCGCTGAAGATTGACACGGATGACCCATTCTCGACGCTTCAGATTAGCCCAAGTCTAGGGGACAACCCAACATACATCACTTCGAGTACTGAATTCACCATAGTGTCTGATGATGGGCTTTCTGGTGTCGCACACAGATACTATAGCATCAACGGCGACGGATGGTCTGAGTATCTAGACCCCTTTACTCTCGATGGTCCTGACGGTGAATATACAATCTCATACTACAGCGTAGATTTCGCAGGCAATGATGAAGACCCGAAGCAGAAGACCGTGTATCTCACAAGTCTGCATGTTGACTCTCATACTGCGGACGGTGATGGAAACCTGATTGACTTCTTTGAAACAGTCTTCACAAAGGACAGACACTCTGGCGGCTACAAGCTTGTGGCCACGAATCCTGGCCAGATTTTCTATCACCTATGTGTGACCAACTGTTGGCCAATTGATGTCGACATGATGACCATTGAGATTGGCATACCGGAGGACTTCGTCACAAAGGGAGCAAATCCAATTCATGTCTACCTGGATGGAGCTGATATCACTCCGCTGTCCTTAATCGCGGATTGCTCTGTAATTGTAACAGACATTCCAGCGGATAGTATGATAGAGATCGTGGTTCATCTTGACTACGCTCTAAAGGGTAATGTCTACGAATCGCCTGCGGCTTTCGGAATGAGGAGCTATAAGTTCTCGACTGCAGTAGAAGGAAACTCTATGGTACTAGTCGGAACCTATGAGTCATCCACTATCCTCGCTGCCTCTCAGAAGAAGACTACCGCGATTGCTGGCTATGTCCTTGATCTGAATGGGAATCCCATCTTCGGCGCGACGGTTGATCTCTATGATGTACTTGGAAACCACATGGGAAGCGTGCTGACCGACGAGTGCGGATTCTATTATTTCATTGACATAGCAGAGGGACTCTATATCGTGCAAGTGACATACGATGCTACTATATTATCACAGGAGGTTGGCGCAGTCAAGAATGAACTCACGCTTGTCGATTTCAATCTAGGATAATTAAGCATGATTCCTAGTGTGGGGTTCTGGCGAAATTAGGCATCAAATGGGAATCAGAGCCCCACACCTGACTGGAACGTACGACCTTGATGACTCATCGACTACATCGTCTTCAAACTGCTCCATAACAGACTCAGGGATGCTGACAATGATAGATGAGGGTGTGGACACCTTTGATAGCTCGGGTTTTGCATTCTGTGATATAATGCTCATAGCAATGTAGCAGGTAGAATGAAGTTGTGAGGGGAGGGAAGGTCATGGATCATCTTGCGGCTGCTTCCAAGTCAATAGACTCTGTTGTTTGGTATCGATTTGCAGGAATTCTGTTCAACATTTACCCGGGATTGAAAGTAGTGAGTGTTAATCTGCCTGAAATAGCACTTCAATAAGCGCTTTCAGGTTCTTTCGCTTATATGGGCACTCAGAATGGGGCCCGTATAATGCTTCTCTCAAGAAATCAGAGTGTGATAACGACCTGCAACGTGATGAGAAGCCAGTTATTCTACTAGTGCTTCCACTTTACCATCAATATGTTTCAACAACGTATTGAGTGAAAAAGGAGTTGTAATAAATGGCTGAACTAAAAGTGTTGACGAGAATAGCCCTATTGGCTTACGGAATCGTGTGCCTTCTATTTGGGTTCATGTATGTCCTTTTTTCTGAAACACTCATAGCGTCTATGGCCCCTGCTGGTTGGGAGGTCAATGTATTCCATCCAAAAGTACTGGGAGCATTCTTGATTGTCATTGGGTTCTTTGATATTCTGATGATCATCAACAAGAGATGGGAATGGGAGAATATCAAGGTGGCTTACATGGCACTATTTGCCTTCATAATTCCCATGATAATTGC
>JBHLOD010000166.1:0-4577 GCA_048940825.1 Promethearchaeota archaeon
AGGATGCCTTGGTTCGACAGCTTATTGATTTGTTCTTCGACCCATCGCCAGTTCAGTTGGTACTCTGGAGCCAATTGAGCCAGCTTATCAAGAGTGCACGGATTCCCCCTAGCTTCTTTCTCTAGTAGACGCATTAGTCTACCAATCTTACCGACAGACGATGGGGTGTCATCAGCTTCCATCAGATCTTTCGAGTCTATCACCTTGGGAGGTAGGAGCTCACGGACTTTCTCCTTACTTCTCTCCACGGCTCGCTGGAATTTGTCACCGCCTCTCGAGGCATTGAACTCTCTCACCGCAGCTGCGGCAATCTCACCCGATTCAAACACTGCCTGAGAGGTCTTGGAGATGTCGATGATGTGTCCACAGTAGCTACATCTCCTACGTTTTTGCGTCACGGGAGCTGTTGTGAAGTTCTTGCATTTTGGACACATGAACACAAGGAACGGCTTTGACATCAGTCCATGAGCCTCCTCCAATAGGTCCCTCATCTCGCTATTTAATACCGACTCTCATTAAACACATGAATATCGTTATATTCAGTCGGCTAGGCTGAATGCATGGAGACACCACCCATGCCAAAGTCGGCGCGCGAGATTGTCATTGATTACAGACTTTGCAAGGGGTGCCATATTTGCATCTCTGTGTGTCCACATGACGTCTTGAACGCATCGGATGAGGTGGATAATCGCGGTTTCTTCCTACCTGTTGTGGTTGATCTGAAAGCCTGCAGAGTGTGTGGACTATGCGAGCTGGAGTGTCCTGATTTCGCAATCTGTGTCCGTCCTGATGAGTAGGTCCTGCTTTTGTGCGAAATTGGCCGTAATACCCCATAACACATGAACTAAAATGCCTTCGACAATATAGGAGGAAGTCCAGTCAGAAACAGAGTGAGGTATGCAATTGGAAAATCCCGATATCCGTGTTCTTCTGGAGCTTCGGAAGGAGCTGGACGAGCAACTTTCAGAGCTCACAACGAGAGTTGAGAAGCTCCAAGCATACATTCAGGCTCTAGACTCTATGATTGGAACGAGCAGCTTCGCCACAGCAGATACGGCCATGCCAACACTAGAAGAAACGACGTCACGCGCAGAAGCCCCCAGCACCTCTGAGATTGAAGGCGATCGACCGGTGACCGTAATGAATAAGGCACGCGATTTGGAGTTGGCAACGATTGAGATAGATGGCCAGACTCTTACTATCATACCTGCCCCCCACGCCATCTATGACATCAAGCGTGGTGCGTTTGCCCGGTTCTTCGTTGAGCGAATATTGGGCAAGCTACAAGAGGAGGACCGTCACAAGGTTGAGAATGGGGAGATTGAATGGGAACAGGCATTTGACTTTGAGGTGCGTGCCGAGGACGGTATACTTCAAGAGATGACAATTCGCAATTACGGCGATGAAGACAGGTTTGGCGAAATACAGCGGGCGCTCAGATGGGCCCTGGAAAAGGTATATCGCGCACGTTGAGCGCGCCAACAGCAACTCACCTTGTTTTCCGGTGCAAAAGTATTAATGTGCGTCCCAATACCGCCTTGTCGTCTTCCGCGGTTATATGAGGAGCGCCATGGACCTTGTCCCGTTTTGAGAAGCGCATGGTGGTAAGTCCACAGGTGATTGTATCTGTGATTAGAGATGCCCATGAGTTCTACGTGGAGAACAAGATTGACGAACGCTACCAGAACATTGCACTGGATCTGGTGAGACGATATGTTTCACAAGAAGGAACGCCTCGCGAGGGTGAGCCTCTCTATGGAGCCACGTTGTATGTAGTGACCCGGCATCCGTGGAGTCACCCAAATCCTCTTACTAAGACCGAGTTTGCCTCCAGACTCAGAATGAAGGAGTCTAGTCTTGAGTGGTATACAGACAGTATTATCGAGAAGCTTGGTTTCGTAGTTCTCTACGATAGCAGTCGGAATCCATTCTATGTCGATCCTGAAGGCACCATAATGAGTGTTATCGATTCAATAGTGACTGGAGGTGTTGGTGAGGAGGTTGTCCAAGGAGTTGTCAAGGGTAGCGCAGTGTCGCCGCACGCGCTGGCTGACAAGATTGTTGACAAGCTCTGCAGTGTCGTAAAGGTGGTCCCCCATACCTTCGAGCACGAGCTGCATCGTCTTGTACAACGTAAGATAGAGGAAGAGAGCAAGCGGTTGCTGGACCAGCTTGAAGGGGACAGAGAGTCAGTCTAGGTGTTTTCTGGCTGGAGAGTGACCTCTTCCACAAATCGCTTTCCAGCGACTACCTGATCGATAGAGTGAATCACAGCACCTGCCTGTTCAAGGATTTCCTTGATGGACTCGTACCGTAAATCATCACCCTCAAGAGTTATTGTTATGCTCTCTGTGTTCTGATCCACTTCTTTTAGAGAGATATTCAGCCCATTCACATTCTCATCCCTTGAGAGCATGAGGGCAAGGTCAGTGAGCCTAGGTGTGTGAGGCTTCAGCACGTCAAGAACTATTCTTCTGATGCCTTGAGGCAATAATCCCATACTCCGAAATTGACTCGTTGGTCTGATTGCTTTGCCATCTCGTCAGGAAGACTCCTGTTAAACCTTACGTCGCAGCCGTCGGAGGAGTCAGCGTCTTGGCCCGACCTTTGTGCTATGCAAATCAGTCCGCACTCCGCCAAACCGTACTCATTGGTGATTAACGTCCGAAGCCTTATATCACCGATGTACACATTGACCCGGTAGTCCTCTACCTAAGACACTCGCCGGGACAGGGTAAGGGAAGCAGACTTGAAGCAGGAGCGACTCACACGACAATCTTCTGAGAATACGGCAGTTTCTGGAGAGAAAGCTCGAGCGCTCCGAAATAAGACTAATTCTACTCGTCATATCGAGATTAACCTAACAGATTTCAAGACGCATCCACTCTGGGATATTCTTGTTGAAACCGCCAGAGAGAACCCGCGGTATGCCAGTCTGACAGGATACACAAGGGAGGTCATACTGGCAAAGAATCCAGATATCAGTCCGCAAGAACTGGCCGGTCGGCTGTCAGTCACACTCGGGGAGTCAATCGTCATCTTGGATGATGCGAAATCGGAGGAATAGGATAGTCTACAAGAGCTTTCTTTTATGTGGGCATGACTTCAGACCCATTTGAAAGGTCAATGATGAATGAATCCCGGTTCCGAAGTGCCAGACATGCTAGGGCTCTCAGTAAAGAGATTGAACGACTGAACGCCGAAAGAAGAACGAGGATTGTGCACGTCTGCGGCACTCATGAGGATACCATAAGCCGACACGGACTCCGGTCTTTGCTTCCCGAGGGCATGAAACTGGTAGCAGGCCCGGGATGTCCAGTCTGTGTGTGCTCTGCGGAAGATGTTGATCTGGCTGTGGAACTTGCACGACAAGGCCATATCATAACCACCTTTGGTGACATGATCCGGGTCCCCTCGACTCAATCTTCTCTGGCGAAAGAGCGAGGTGTCGGCGCTGACATTCGAGTTGTATATGGTGTCAGTGAAGCCGTCGAGATTGCACGGAAGAACCCCAAAAGAAATGTTGTCTTCATTGGGGTCGGGTTTGAAACAACTGCTCCTACCATTGCTGCAGAGGTCCTGAGAGGCCTGCCCAGCAATTTCTCAGTCCTGACATCAATCAAGATAATCCCCCCCGCCATGGAGATACTGGTTGGCATCGACGACTTTGATGTTGATGGCTTCATCACTCCAGGCCATGTGAGTGCCATTATTGGGTCTGACGCCTTTCGACCATTTGCGCGGAAGCATCGTGTTCCATGCGTCGTGGCAGGTTTCGAACCATTGGATGTCTTAGAGTCTGTTCGAATGATCCTTCAACAGATCAATGAAGGACGCGCTGATTCAGAGAACGAATACACAAGAGTCGTCAGACCAAAAGGCAATGTCGCTGCCCAAGCTGTCTTGGAGAAGGTGTTTCGACTAGGCGACGCATCTTGGAGGGGTCTTGGAGTTATCAGCGATTCTGGCTACTATCTTCGCGACAAGTATGCAGAACATGACGCGCGACTATGCTTTGAGATTCCCTCAATCGAGTCTGTCGATATCCTACCAGGATGTAGATGCCATGAAGTGATTCTTGGTGTCGCCGAGCCCGACGAATGCGACCTATTCGGCAAACGATGCACTCCGGAGGATCCATATGGTCCATGCATGGTGGGTCATGAGGGTACTTGTAGGATTCGACACGAGTATCCTGAAGTCTAGATTCTCTTCCCGGTGCTGCTCTCCAACTTTCTCAAATCAGTTTCCGTGTTGATGTTCGAGAAGGTATGAAGATCGGGATCAATCTCTTTCAGGACTAGTGTTGAAACATACATGACGTTCGAAAGACTGTCAAGGAGGTCTTTCATTCTGTATTTGCCGGCTTCAGAAACAACAAGCCCTTGTGAGTATGCGTGTTCCGCCAAGTAGACAGAGTGGAGTGGCTCGATGTACCCAGAGGGCCAGGAAGGAACAACCGCTCCGTGCCCTTTACGCAAATCATAGAGTGTCCTTAGGAGCTGCAAGTTTGCCAGTGGAGTATCAACGGGCAGAAGAAGAGCGTACCGAGTATCCGTATTCTCAAATGCAGTGAT
>JBHLOD010000167.1:0-2711 GCA_048940825.1 Promethearchaeota archaeon
TCCCAGATGCAGCAACGATGCCAAGAGCCAATAGTGGAGTTCCTGTGGTCCTGTTGTGTGGGTCGATGGGAGTCTGTTGTGTCAAAAGAAATTGAAAAGCCGCTGGCAGATTCAGCAGACCAGCACCTCCATCGTTTGCCCCGTACCCAATGGGAGTAGCCGTATCTCTCAGAACGTTTGAAAGGACCAGCGGCGTGGCTCTATCGAATGCCTGCAGCAGAATTGCCGCCGCTCCGGCAACAACAGCCGCAGAGGCTGTTGTCGTGTCTGCAACAGTGTAGTTCTCATCTACAGTTTCGCCAAGGAATCCGCCACCCAGTAGACCGGAGATGTCGCCGAGACCCCCTAGGTCCAATCCGCCAAATCCCAAGCCGCCTAGGCCCGCGCCCATCCTTGCCCCTACGATACCTACTCCTGGCGCCACAAGGTCGGGTTTTGTGAGGAATGAGAGCGACGGTCCGCGTCCAGAGAAGTCTGGAATCTCTTGCTTTTGTGTATCGTAGGCTCCAACTGTCAGTGCTTCTGCTGAGCCCCCTGGTGACATTATCGTCAAGTAGTCTGGGCCGTCATCACCTGAGGCTGCTACCACTAGCACACCTTTCTCCGTGGCCTCCTTCACCGCAAGGGTCACTGCATCTCCGGGAGCACCAAAGGTGTTGAATGGAAGAAGTATGATGTCAGCACCCCGGCTACACGCCCATTCTATCCCGGAAACTATCCAGCTGGGCGCCGCGAATAGTCCCCCAAGTGTCACCTTTGCCGAGAGCAGAGTTGCACCTGGTGCTATTCCCGCGTAGAGACCGTTGGACATGTTGCCTGTACCTGCAGCGACGGATGCTGCATAGGTCCCGTGACCGATTATGTCGGTAGGGAGTGTGTCTGCCTCCACAAACGAGGCGAATGCATTGACCTTGTTAACGTCCTGATGGCCGGTGTCGATACCGGTGTCAAGCACCGCAATGACGACCCCTGTGCCATTGTACCCCTGTTCCCAAAGGTCTCTGGCACCAGTCGTGTCAACCGGAGAGGTGTATTCATCGGCGGTGAAGGATGACCCTGATAGTGAGTGTGGCTCGGAGATCTCGTGTACTTCGTTTGACCAAATGCCTGTGATGAAGTCCTCCTCCGCTAGATGTGAGATTGCCTTGCCTATCAGGCTCACACGAAGCATGTTCAGGTCATCGTAGGTGTCCACAATCTTCGCGGCTCTGTCTGCCATAGCTATTGCGTTACGAGCCTTGAACTCACTTGCGGCTGTGTCGTAGCTGACGAGCAAGTCCAATGCATCATCAGAGTTAGTTCGATCTAGGAGAGAGCTATCAATCTTGCCGCCTGAGTCTTGTACCGTATCTGTCTGAGGTCCAATTGGCACAATTCCCGCAATAGAACTCACTACCATGAGCGCCATGAGAACAGAGGCGGCGTATCTCCTCCAATGTTGTGCTTCTCTTCGTTCGAACTTGGCCATGACATCACTTCTCTAGCGATCCTTGAATCAATCCTCTAGTGATTGCAATGTAGTAGTCGACCATGTCACTCAACGCTTTCGTCTTCACAATCTTAACGGGAATCCCCTTCTCCCGCAGCGCAGACACGCATCTCTCAGCAATGACTTCTAAAGCCTCGTCCGTATAGACCTTCAGAAGCTCACCGCGTTGTAGAACGAATCTAACTCCTTTTACGCCTTCCAGAGTGGTCCTAGCACGAGGGTCAACCTCTTCGAGAACTACCCCCACAGCGAATCCACTGTTTGGCATCGACTCCTTCAGTCTCTGAGGAGTTCCGAACGACACCAGACTTTTCCCCCTCATGAAGACAGCCACTTTGTCGCAGAACTCGGACTCTATGGGATAGTGAGTGATGACTATTATCGATGTACCGTACTCTTGGTTTATGTAGTTGAGATATTGCCAGAGCTCGGTCCTGTTGTCAGGGTCTAGCCCGCTGGTTGGCTCATCCATTAGCAGTACTTTCGGCATGTGTGCCATGGCGACACTGATGGAGGTTCTTCGCTGCTCTCCGCCGCTGAGTTCCTTGGTGGCGTTGTTACCCTTCTCCAGTATCCCAAAGTCCCTAAGGAGGGATTTTCCTCTCTGGATTAGCTGCCACTCAGGTATATCGTACTGTTTTCCGAACGCTATGATATTCTCAAGAGGCGTGAAGGTTTCGTACATGAAAGAAAGATCCTGGGGACAGTAACCAAAGAAGTGACGGACTTTGGTGGTCTGTCTTGAGTCTATGCCAGCGATTCTCGCAACCCCTGTACTGGGAATGTCTCCAATCAAGGCCTTGACTGTCGTAGACTTGCCTGCGCCAGACTCTCCGATGATTGCCAACATCTCTCCTTCTTGGACAGAGAAAGTGACATTCTCGATTAGCTTCTGTCCTGACTTCAGCTTGACAGTCAGATTCCTTGTTTCGAGGACATCTCGGTAGGCAGGGGCCTCTTTCCAAGCGTACGGTTGAATATAGACCTTGTCAGCAATGATTGTAAGATTCGGATTCGACCTTGGACCTAGAAGCAACTGAGGTTGCGTCACGAGGTATATCTTGGGGTCGCCGATTACACCTTCAGGCTCAACGCGCACCTCCAGGAAACCCTCTGGAAGGATAGTTCCCCTTTGAGGTTGAAGAGCCTCGGTTGAAAAGCCTACCACAGTTCCGGTAATCATTATGGGTAGTCTGTCTGAAGCTCTCTTTCCCCATACTGT
>JBHLOD010000167.1:2811-4573 GCA_048940825.1 Promethearchaeota archaeon
TCTTCAACAAAGGGGGGGACACCTTCGGGTCGTGAAGGTTCGGCATCAATTCTTTCCATAGTCATTCTCACCTCAGTCCAAAGTCGGCTTCTTCGAGAAGATGAAACTGGCCGATAGTATCGCAATGACAGAGAATGCAAGGAGCGTCAGAATCGAGCTCCAGACATCTAGTAGGCTCAACCCCTTGAACGCTGTGGCTATGAGGAGGTCCATCCCCAGATTCATCGGCAAGATATCATTAAGCACTCCAACATCTATGAAGAAACCCGATAAGATGATTGTTGCAAACATCACAAAGAGAAACATCTGGTTTGCCTGTAGCCTCGTCCCTGCTACCGCGGAGATAAGAATGCCCGTTGTGGATCCTGTCAAAGAAGTAAGGCTCATGATGATAATCAAAGACTCAAAGCCTGTGTTTAGATTCAAATCAAAGGCCAACACCCAGAGTGAGATTAGGAGAAGAGATTGGAAGAACCCAATTATGACATAACCGAGGACCTTGGCAACTATTACTTCAAGTCTGTTAGTTGGGGTCAGGAGCATTCTACGAAGTGGTATATCCCCTACGATTGACTGAGCAGATGTCATCGCGATTCCAAGATATGAAGAGAACACTACTATGAACCCCCCGAAAGTGGTGATGAGGTATCCTCCTTCAGGTGTAAACTCGATTATCATTGACGGGAACACTTCTGATCTAATCCATAGCTTCGAGGCCCTGAACAGAATGATGCTGGCCTGCACTGTGCCCATCACGCTGCTTTGGCCCAAGAGGTCTGTCGCATCGACATGCATCTCAATGTAGGTTGGCTCATTTATGGTGAGATTTGCCTCGAATCCATCCGGAATGATCACAAATCCGTCGATTCGCATGAAATAGAGGTCGTTGAAAGCTTGGTCTTCGCTATCATATTCTATCAGTTCGCCCACGATTTGTTCCAGGAACGCCGTGAAGTTCTCAGAGAGATCCTCTCCTTCGTAGGTTCTTGTTGTGTCGCGGTCTATCAGACCAAGAACCACTCCCCCTCCCGTGTCAGTTTCGTTGTCTGAGCCACCACCTCCGAAACCTCCACCACCTCCTAAGTCCAAATCGCCCATCTCGCTCACATCCGTCACGTACCAGAGCATACCAATTAGAGCCGCAGGCAATAGGAAGATCAGGAACAATGCCACCTTATCCTTGATTATGAGACGGAGTTCCTTCGAAACCATATTCCTGATACGACGCGATGGTTTAGTGAGTACCTCCGCCATTTCAAATCCCTCTCTAGCTTATTGCGGGAAGGAGTGCCAGACATGCTATTAGTGCAGTTTTCGTTCAAATCGTCAGAAGTGTGCTATTAAGGGTTGGGTATCTATACTTGCTAGAGAAGCGATATTCAACATCTACATGATAGATTAATAGCCTCACATGGGCAGCATCCCATTATCTCAGCCAGCCAATGTTACTGGTCCGGTGAAATCGCTAATGCAGGAGTGCCTTGATGATACTTGCCTCGAACGGTTAAGAAGAGTTGCAGGCTACAACAGAGTATCTCTCATAGAGAACCATGAGATCACTGCAACAGAAGCAGCCGTGCTTCTCCGTTCAGGCCTGAACGGGCGCGTCTACTCAACTGCAGAACAATGGATGTTGCCACATTGGGCGATCAAGAAGTCCCAGAAGCAACCCGTTGACGAGACCGGATTCGTCAATGATACCAATAGAAACTGGATGTTTGTGGGCGGAGTCGGAACCAAGAAGTATGGAGTAGTCGACCCA
>JBHLOD010000168.1:0-4572 GCA_048940825.1 Promethearchaeota archaeon
CACATTTATAGCCGATGACTCTCAGATATGGAACGGGCTCGATAGTCTGCTTCAGTTTCTTGTGGAACACACAGGATGAGACAGTCGCTCTCACCACCTATGATGCCACAGGTGGTCCACTAAGGCCCAGGAGATGTTAATCCGAGATTGAACAAGCCTGACAGTGGCTCTATGCAAATAAGAACCTCCTACGATGAGATGATTCCATCAGTGACAGAGCCGTCTGCTAGGTTTTACATCGATGTAATGAAGGTCTTCCTTGCTCTATACGAGGGTACCTTGTCATTGGAAGAAGCGGTCAGTGCCGCTGAAACGCTCAGGGAGAACCCTGAATATGCAAAGAACGCAATAGATCCTACACTGATACCACTTACCGAGGAGTACAAGGATCGGATTTTGTCAAACCTCCAGACATTGAAGAAGTTCAATCTCTTCACCAGAGACTCGGTCAAGTCGGCATTTACCTTCGCTCTCCTGACCCCCGACACTCCAATCAGCAACACAGATCTCCAGATAATGAAGATTCTCGAGAACAATCCCTTGACTACCCTCGTAGACGCAGCCGAGGCAATTGGGGCAACTCCAAGAACAATTGCGAGGTCGATAGAACGTCTTGAGCGGAACTACTTCCTTCGAGTCGCTGGCTTTGTTGACATGACATCCTTTGGCGCCCATTCTCACATTCTTTTCTTCACCTTGGCCGAAGGTATTGATTGGGAGGAAGTTGAAGAAGGGCTTGCACTGTATCCATTCACCAAGAACATTCTCAAGACCACGATGACTGATTTGGGCTACGCGTCATTCCTTATTCCTGGTCCCGAGGAGAATCTCTCGCTTTTTGCCGACTTTGTAAGTGATATTTCCGCTATCCTATTTGACTATTCAAGTCTTCATGTACAGGAGGCGACAGGGTCCAACTCCAATATGTCCCTTCTAAAGAGCGACCAGTGGCAGTTCTCAGATGCGATGCAGAAGATAGACGAAGATGACGACGCTCCAGAGAATGACGTACAGCTGCGTTTGCTGGAGTGTAGGGGCTGGCAAAGAGGGCTCACAGCAAACGACTTCATCGTCACAGCTGAGTACAGCAAGGCACTTCGCAATCCACCAAGAGTTCTCAGAGAGAGTCTACGAATGGAGGGCTGGGACTTTGATGGAAAACAGATTGCACAATCGATACGTAAGTCCCACGACCGTGGCTTGATTCTCCCCTTCCTCAGCTACTCGGGGGTGGGACTGCCTACCAACTTCTGTTTTGAGATAATCTGCAACAGAGAATGGCAGGACCGGATTCTGAGAGCAGTCATCCATCTTCCTTCGGTCACATACTACCTGTCGGCCAGGGGCATAATCCTGTGGGTTCAAGTACCAAGCCACCAGCAGGTTGAGTACTACCGTGCGTTCCGTGCGCTTGAAGACTTCGAAGGAGTTCGTTCTGTACAGCCGATAATGACTATTCTGCTGAAGGGCTCTCGTTCTGAGCTCGATTTCGTTCGATACTGGAAGTTTGGCGCCAAGGGATGGACTGTAGATCCCCAGCTCTTGAATCTTGGAAGTTACTTTCCATACTAGGCAACCACGCTTTCGCAACTACGTAGAGGTTATCGTCTTCTCCTTATCTCTTCAAAGATCTCGGTCATCGCTCCTCTCCAGTTACCTGAGAACGGGGGTCCTAACACCGCTTCAGTCAGTCCCATCTTGGCAAGGGTTTCGAACCTATCTACCATGTACTCAATCTCACCACTGATAGAGAACATATCTATGATCTCTTGACTCACAAAGGGAATGCCAGCAGTCGGTCCGGACTTCGCAACAGCTTCACGAATCTGTGACACACGCTGCTTGTCAACATCAAGCATATCAACTACCTGCGGCGGCATGTCTGCCACAACCAGAGCTACAACTCTCTTTGCCAGTCCTTCGTCGCTTCCCTCGTAGGAGGGAATTGTCGGCAACCACGCTACTTTCTCAATATCCTCTCCACTTCGTCCTGAATTCTGAGCGGCTTTGTCTACTCGCTTGATTGCATCCTTCAGGTAGTCAAAGGGCCCTGACAATATGACACCGTCAGCCACTTGCCCTGCGAGCTTCAACATCTGCGGTCCCCTGACTCCCAGGAAGATTGGAATCTCCAACGGTTTCTTCAGACCCAAGTTAAAGTCCTTCAATTGGATAAGCTCACTCTTGGCAGTGACGGTCTCTCCAGCCCAGAGTCCTCGGAGCACCGATATTGCCTCTCTTAGTTCCGAAACCGGTCTAGTCAGCGAGATGCCCAGACTCCGGAGGTCCTGAATTCCGCCGATTCCGGTTCCGAAGACGAATCTCCCGCCGCCTGTCTGGTGCAATGTGATAGCCGCTCTTGCAAGAGTTTTGATTGAATGCACTGCAACAGGGATTATGGCCGTTCCGACGCGGGACTTGGGAGCTTGGATCAAGGTCGCAGCGGTGAGCACAAAGACGTCTTGGCCAAGATCAATGTCCTCTCCTATCCAGATGCCGTGTATGCCAAGACGCTCAGCATTGGAGGCAATCCAGCCTGTGGCCTTTGGCCTCATATTGGTCGTGATGCCAACGCTAGCCCTATACAATGCAGAACAACCTTCTTTAAGATGGCACAACTGATGCACCTAATTAATCCGACTAGACCCTGTATCCAAGTACATATTTGAGTGGCAGGCCTTACACGATGTTGAACTGAAATGAAGATTGCCTGGGGAATAACTGGAAGCGGCGACCTCATCCTAGAAACAGTTGACCTCATGGTACAACTGCAACAAGAGCATGATGTGAAAATTGATGTCTTCGTTTCTAAGGCCGGACGACAGGTTCTGAACTGGTACAAGTTGTGGAACAGAATCAATGAGAATCTCAATGTCAAGGTCGAGGTGGACTCGAATGTCCCTTTCATCGCTGGCCCACTCCAGATGGGAAAGTGGGACATTCTCATAGTTGCGCCTCTCACAGCAAATTCGGCCGCCAAGATAGCACACGGAATCGAAGATACTCTCATCACAAATGCAGTGGCTCAGACATGCAAAGGCAAGACTCCCGTGCTTCTTCTACCTGTCGACCAGGTGCCAGGTGAGATAGAAACTGTAGCGCCCAACGGGATGAAGTTCAAGATACGAACGCGAAAGGTGGACCTTGAGAATGTCGCCCGACTTCGTGAAATGGAAGGAATCACAGTAGTTGCGTTTCTAGATGACATAACACAGAAGATCAAGTCCATGATTAAGTGACATGAGGGGAGAGCATGGGCGAGGGCCCGCACGTTAATCTTCACCGAATGAGTGCCGTGAGAAGAGCAATTCTGAAATGGTTCCAGAGGCACGGCAGAGAGTTCACCTGGCGGCATTCAGAGAATCCTTTCCACATTCTGTTGGCGGAGATTCTGCTTCGAAGGACCACCGCGGCAGCTGTCGCCAGAGTCTACCCTGGCTTTGTGCGGCGCTTCAAAGAACCTGAGGATCTGGCAAGTGCCAGACTTCTCACTCTAGAGAAGAAGGTGTCTTCCCTAGGACTGCAGTCGGTCAGGGCACGGCACCTTCGCGAAACGGCGAGGAGAATACTGCTGCAGCACAACGGAGTCGTTCCACAAGAAGATGTAGCACTACGAGCGCTTCCCGGTGTGGGTAGATACGTTTCTGCAGCTGTTAGGAACTTCGCGTTTGGCATCGCTGAACCGTTGGTTGATGGAAATGTTGTACATCTAGTGAATCGAGTGTTCTCAACAGGCTTCACTGGCCCCAATGACGCGAGGGCATGGCTGTTCATGGGACAGTTTGGTGGTAGAAAGCAGCAGAAGCAACTCTATTGGGGTATTATCGATATAGTGGCGGCAGTATGTCTGAGAAGGAATCCACGCTGTTCGCAGTGCCCCCTAAACAATTGCTGTGACTTTCTGGGGACCATTCCCTAGTCCAAATCCGGGATAGATATCTCAATATTGAACTGCGATCCACAGGGACATGCTGCAGGGATTTGGAACTTGTCTGGAGTATCTATGCTGATTCTTGCACCTTGCTGAGCAGCACGGTCAATCATGGCTTGCATGTTGGTTGTCATGTACTTGGCGAAACTCTGGACTAGTTCTGGAATCGATATGTCGTTGATCCAATAGACGAAGTGACTGCAGTCCGGGTTCGGACAACTGCTGAGTATTACCCGCGTTCCATCCCCGCATGACTTGCACTTGAGGTCCGTGTGGTGATAGCCTGGCGCCGTGGGTGCAGGAAGATCAAGGGCGTTATTCTCTCCACACCGATAGCAGTAGTAATCGAACCTAACCGTGTCCGTCATCGTCAGCTCACTTCCTTGGAAAGCCCCCTCACTAAGAAAAGAGTATCTGTGCTCACTTGTGATGACTTCGCGCAATCCGGTTTTGTAGGGCCTAATAAGGCGAAATCCGCGGGAATCTCTGAGGATGTGGCTGCAAGTGCAAACTGCTACTCCCAGTATGAAGATGATCTCGCTATTCCTAGTCTTCCTGACAGAAAACTTTGAGGCCAAGAATTGCCCATGTGATGATTGTGGCACTCTGATTCCACGCTTTGGTAGAGCATTCAATATTGG
>JBHLOD010000169.1:0-4560 GCA_048940825.1 Promethearchaeota archaeon
GAGCCAGGACGCGATGGGGATGATTCAATGAAGCTGAGAGAGGACACTGAGTCATACTGCATGTTCTGGTTTGGAATGGTGATCTTCAGCTCTTACGCCTTCAGTTTGCTGCTCGAAACCTTCGTACAACCTGTCATTGCCTTTCATCTCCTACCTCTTGTAGGAGCCCCAATCATCATGGTCTTCTTTCTCGTTGGCTATCTGAGACCTGAGAGAGGGCGCATCAAAGTCAACATGCTAGCCATTTCCGTTGTCGTAGGCGTACTCTACACTATCTACGTGACCATTCTCATTAGTGACTTGGGCGGAGACTTATACCTGGCGACATGGGGAATGGGCGGAGCGATTTTCATCTCCGGTGGCATCTCGATATTTCCTTCACGTCAAGAGAGCGTCACTCCAGGTATAATGGATGTCAGTGCTCTTCATTATGGTCCTGAGCCTGAGCCAGAACCTGAGCCCGAGGCCGCAGCGGAACCAGAGGCGGAGGCTGAAATGCCATTAGAGGCTCCTGAAACTCCTGAGCCCCCTGCGGAGCCGGCCGAAGAAGAGAAGGCTGACAAGGAAGAGTGACTCCAGTTCTCCATAATGGCTCCATTAGATGTCAGGCGAAATTGTAATTCTGAGAAGAGAGTGAGATAGGCCAGCTAGCTGGCCTACGAATGACTATCCTGCGTTTCTGGGGGAGATCCGAACCGGCTCTCACTCTCGCAGCCAACTAAACGATGCATATGCAAGCAGTAGGCCGAAAGCAAGCCATGCAAACAGGAGAATACCCGCCAGATCGGTGTACTGAGTGATGTCCAAGTATCCGTGAATGCCAGCGAAGATTCCCGAGGCCATCGTAAGACCAATACGTCCGCTACGCGTGTTGGCATATGCGATGCCCATTGTCGAAACGACAAGCAGCAAACCACTCAAGAAGATGAAGTACTGGTAAGCCGGGTTTATTGGGGCTACCGTAAGAATGATCCAGAGGTAGGCACCTATGAGTGCCATCCCGATTAGCAGTGCCAAGTAGTAGAAGAACGTACCCTCTTCCTTGTAAGACATTGAATCACCTTGGATATGTGGTGTAACCGAGTTCCTTCTGGAATATGGGGTCTATTTAACTTCTTGGGGCAAATTTGGTCGATGGGTTTTTATCCAGCTACTTTGTACGCCGACCTCCGCGGCGGAGAGCAAAACCATGGGCTCCGCCAGCCGAAGACTGGACTCTAAGTCCATTCCTGGGCAAGGCTGGTGCATCGAGACAATGTGCGACAGACCTAGATTGACATTTGACACAGGCATTTGCCCTTCCCACCGTGTTGCTTGTTTTAGACAGATTGGAAGTCTTCGGAATAGAACCCATTTCAAGGGAGGGTCCTAGAGATTGAGGCTTTTCATCGACTTCATCCCGGTCATCGTTTGGGCGATACTTGCAGTGGTACTCGTGTTCGTTATGCTCTTGGCATCTTGGGTGCTTCGCCCGCACATCCTACAGAACTCCGAAAAGACGTCCACGTATGAGTGTGGAGAGGAGCCCATAGGTCCGGCGAGGATGACGTTTCCATATAGCTATCTCATCTATACGATCCTATTCCTGATTGTTGATGTCATGGGCGCGTTCTTGTGGCTCCTGTCTGCGTCTCCGCTGAGACTTGACCCGATTGTAGCTTGGCAGACTTTCATCTTCGTCGTGATTCTCATGTCTGGAATCGGCTTCTCTGTCAAGTACATCCCACAGACCTCTCTCGACGGAAGTGAAATGGTAATTGCCTATCGGAAAGCAAAGAAAGCCGCTGCCAAGGTGGAAAAGTCAGGGAGGTCTCACTGATGCAAGAGTTTGAACTTCTCTTTGAGCAATTCGAGTTCCTGCTCTTGGCGGGGGTTGTGATTGTGCTAGCATACCTTGCTCTGGAGCACAGAGAGATTGTCTATGCAGCATTCTTCTTCGGAATAATGGCTTCATTTGTGGCTGGGTTCTTTCTACTGCTTGAAGCTCCATTCATTGCTGGTATGCAGATTGCGGTCTACACAGGCGGCATAAGCGCCCTGATAATCTTTGGAGTCTTGCTCTTGCCACGGGCCCAGGATTCGACGCTTGAAACGTTCGCTTCTCCCAGAGCGAAACGAGTGGGGATGATCTTCTCATCCACAATCATATTCTTCTCTGCTCTTCTAGCTGCGATGTTTCCATGGAGTGAATCCTTCCCTGTTTCTCGAGTGGGAGAATCACAGGACCTTGCGATGCTCGCTGAGTGGCTGTGGGGAGATCACGGTATATACGTCCAGATGATTGCACTCATTCTTCTTACAGCGCTTGTAGGTGCGATTGCACTGATGAAGCTGGACAAGGCTGAGCTGCTAGGATCAATCACGGGCGAGTTTGGCCCAGAGGCAATGCCCTCGCCTGATGACTCGTCAGCTGAACCGGATGAGCTGATGGAGAACGATGCCCTAGAAGGGGAGGTGGCTGAGGAATGATACCCCTATCATGGTACCTCGCTCTGGCATTTGTGCTGATAGGACTTGGAGCCTACGGAATGATGGTCAAGAGGAATCTGATCCGGATTCTCATAGGAGCAGAAATCATGGCCAACGGAGTCATGATTGCCTTGGTTGCTCTTGCCATCTATGGTCCAGTCTTTGAGATGACGAGTCAGGCCATAGTCATCCTTGTGATCTCCGTGGCGGCCGCTCATACAGCGCTCGCGATGGTGCTTATGCTCATGTACAACAGAAGGTACGGAACATCCGACCTCGGTATCCCGATATCCAAGGAGGAGAGAATCGATGTCTGAGGAGAAACCAGTTTCACCGTCTGCATTTGGAAAACGGGTTGCCACCAAGCTTCCAGACGTCGAGTGCAATGTGAAGGATGACAACGTGCTGGAATGCATTGTTCCAGCAGAGAAGATTCGTGACGTGGTCGCACTGATCGATGAGGCTGTACCTGATGCATTTCCAGAGTCTGTATTTGGAGTAGACCTCACCGAAGACAAGTATGAAGTAATCTACATCTTCTGGTCGAGAACTAACAAGACGTTGTATCAGCTACGGGTTGCTCTTGAGGGTCCGAATCCGGCAGTCGACAGCGTCGCTGACATATTCGTTGGTCTTGAGTGGCACGAACGAGAAACATGGGAGATGTTTGGGATAGAATTCAAGGGCCATCCAGACATGCGACTATTGCTGCTCCCGGAGGAACTTGAGGGTGAATATCCTCTTAGGAAGAGTTTCGAAACCGACCGGAGCCGGCTGAATGAGTCGGGGATTGCGCCGCCTCGACCGCGGCCAACGAAGGGAGGTGAAACAGAATGACCCCTGACATCCTCGACGAGATAACTGAGATTTGGTTTGGACCACAGCATGTATCGGCTCACGGATGGGCGGCCAAGCTGACTCTTGTTGGCGACTTCGTGGTCGAATGTGACCCTAACGCAGGCTACTTTCATAGGTCAGCAGAGAAATGCCTTGAGTTCCGGAACTTCCGTCAAGGCTCTCTAATCATGGAACGGCTCTGCATGCTGGAAGCCTTTCTTGCGGAATATCCGTATATTGCTGCCGTGGAGAAGATAGCCGGGCTGGAGGTGCCGGAGCGAGCCAAGATCATGAGAACCATAATGATGGAGGCGAGTAGAATCCACTCGCTCCAGTTCTGGTGGGGGCAGTTCTCGGCAGAGCTCGGATTGTTCGCCATGCTTCTATGGCCCTGGGTAGACCGAGAGTTCTTTTTGGACACCTTTGAGGAGCTATCTGGGTCTCGGCATGCAGTCTCGTACAGCACGCCTGGTGGTGTGAAGTATGACTTCAATGACAAGGTGTTGAAGAAGCTGGACATAGCCATCACGCGCTTTGAAGACAGAATGCCGAAGATGCGCGACATGTTGATGGGAAGCCCAACGTTTCGTAGACGTACCGAAGGAATCGGTCAGTACACGGTGCAACAGGGTCTCAAGTTTGGTTTGAGTGGTCCTCCAATCAAAGCCTGCGGCCTACCAATGGACCTGAGGAAGGATGCTCCTGACCCGAATCTGGCTTATGACATGGCAGACTGGGAGGTCCCGACTGTCGAGAATCCTGATCATCCTGGAGAGAGTGATGCCTACGACAGGATGGTCCAACGCTTCAAAGAGATGGAAACCTCGGTGGAGATTATTCGTCAGCTTTTGCCTCAGGTTCCAGATGGTCCGATTGTAGATCCCAAGGCCCGTGCAAAGGCCAACAGACTCCCTGAAGGAGAAGCCTACGGAAGAGTCGAGGGAACTAGAGGAATCTCTACTCTGTGGCTCAAGACCACAGAGAAGGCTCAGACACCCTATAGAGCCAAGATACGAGGCCCCTGTTTCAACTCATACTACTCGCTCAAGCATCTTGTGCCAGGTGCCAAGTTTGCTGACTTCATCGTAATATTCGGAAGCCTTGATCCATATCCTGGATGGTGGGACCGATGATGGGAGGTGTGGTTTTGCAGATAGACTTCTTCGCATGGCTACAGGGAATCCCCAGCTGGCTCTATGGAGTCATTCAGTGGATTTTCGGTATCGTAAGTGGCATCTTCTACTGGGTCTGGGG
>JBHLOD010000170.1:0-4548 GCA_048940825.1 Promethearchaeota archaeon
ACTACTAGGGAGCGACTTCCGTCAGTATGTGCATCCTGATAGTCTGGACATGGTGGCCGAGCGCTATGAAAAGAGACAGCGAGGCGAGAAACTCCCATCCACATATGAGTTCAAGATTCGTCGGGCCGATGGTACACCCCGCGATGTACGTGTTCACGTTAGCACGATGACTGGACATGATGGACGAGTAAAGTCAGTTACCCAACTCATGGATGTAACGGATCAGAAAGTGCACCAGCGAATGCTTGAGGAGTCCGAACGAAACTACCGCCAACTTGTAGAAACAATGACCGCGGGAATGGGCGTAGATGACGAAGATGGTATAATCATCTATACCAATGCCGCCCTAAACGGGATGTTGGGATACGAGAAGGGAGAGCTGGTTGGCACCGAGAACCGGGCGATGATTCATGGACTGACGAAGGAGAAGCAACGAGAAAGAAAGGCCGCTAGAAGAAAGGGTGAGGTTGAGCACTACGAAGCGAAGCTAATTCACAAGTCAGGTGAGTTGATTCCTGTAATGGTGTCTGCGGCACCAATTCACAATCCTGATGGGAAGTACACTGGCAGTTTCGCAATATTCACTGAGGTTACTGAATTGAAGTCTGCAGAAGATGAGGTGCGCTTTCTGCTGGATCTTCTAATGCATGATATCGGAAACCAGATGCAACTGATAATTGCAGGAGGTGGCTTTCTTCGTGACGACTGTACCACAGACGAGGTTATGAGAGCTAAACGGTACATTCTCGACGGCGCCGACAGATGCCTTGACCTCATAACAAAGGTGAGGAAAGCCGAGGCCTCAAAGCAGGAGAGTGTATCCCCAGTGAATCTCTCCTTCATACTCAAGAAGGAAGTCAAGCACTTGTCCAAACAGTACTCTGTTACTCCTCAGATGGTTGGGGTACCAGAACGAGTGATGGTGATGGCTGACAGTGCACTCTCTCAACTCTTGTGGAACCTGCTTGAGAACGGTGTGAAACATAATCCCAAGTCCGAGCGCAGTCTGTGGATTAGAGGCAAGAAGAAAGGCGATACTTTCAGTCTGAGTATCTCCGACAACGGACCCGGACTCAACGCCTTGAGGAAAAAGGCCATTCTTGATGCAGAGCGAAGATATGGAGGAGTTGGCCTGCATCTCGTTAGACGTCTTGCCGAAAAGTACGATGCAGAGCTCACAATGGCAGACAGAGTAACCGGTCGTCCAAAGCAGGGACTTGACGTGACCATAAAGTTCAGACTTGCAGACTCTTCCATATTATGAGAGGTTCACCCTATAGACCGCAACCATTATGACCTAGACCAGATATGTGTGCATTTGGGTCATCAACTTGAAATCTGCAAATTCCATTCTCATTAGGAATGGCTACGTCCTAACACTGGATAAGACGCGCAGAATAGTATCTGACGGTGCTGTGCACGTAGAAGATGGCAGAATCATCAGTGTCGGAAAGACCGAAGAGCTCAGAAACGCAAAGACAGAGCTCATTCTTGATGCGAAGAACATGATTGTCATGCCTGGGCTTATCGACACCCACGTTCATCTTGCTCAGGCACTCATTAGGGGCTGTGCCGACGATGTATCTCTCGTTGACTGGCTCAAGAGCTATGTTTGGGTGCTTCAAGGCAATTTCACTGGAGATGACGGCAAGGTTTCTGCAGAGCTATGTATGGCAGAGATGATTAGAACTGGGACTACTTCGTTTCTAGAATGCATGATTCACACTCGCTATGGCTTTGACAAGATTGCAGAGTCAGTAGAGAAGGTCGGCATGCGCGGTGCTCTGTCAAAGATTGTTATGGACTCAACCGGTTATGCCGACAGCGATGACATAATGTATCCCGGTATGGTTGAAGATCGTGATGCATGCTTGGAGGAAACCCATAGAATGCACTCCAAGTGGCATGGGAAAGCGGATGGCCGTCTACAGGTGTGGTATGGATTGCGTTCTCTTGGCGCGGTCACTCCCGACTTGTTCAAAGAAGTAGTTCGACTGAGCAGAGAGAAGAACACACGGATGACCATGCACCTGGGAGAAGTTGAAGATGATGTCCGATTTGTCCGCGATAGCTTTCAGATGGGGCTCACTGAGTTTGCTCAAGAGATGGGATTACTTGGACCAGACATGGTTTTTGCACATGGCATCCATCTTGACGATGCCGACCTGAATCGCTTGGCTGTGACTCAGTCAAATATCTCACACTGTCCAGCAAGCAACATGAAGCTAGCTTCAGGCTTTGCTAGAGTCCCTGAGATGCTGGAGCTGGGAGTGCCTGTGTCTCTGGGTTGTGATGGAGGACCCAGTAACAACACCTATGACATGATTCGGGAGTTGCGATTGGCCGCACTGATTCATAAGGCCAGGGCAGATAATCCTCTTGTAGTGACTGCTGAGCAGGCAATTGAGATGGCAACCTTGGGAGGGGCCAAAGCCATGGGCATCGCGGAAAAAGTGGGGTCTCTCCAGCCAGGAAAACTGGCAGACATCATCCTGGTCGACATGAATGACCTTGGCCTGACTCCTAACACGAATCCGGTTTCGAACCTTGTCTATTCGGGAAGCGGTCATGCAGTTGACACTGTGATCGTCAATGGCCGGCTTTTGATGCAGGGCAAGAAGCTTCTCACCCTCGATGAGGAGAGAGTGATTCAGCGGGCGCGTGAACATAGCCAAGCACTCATGGAACGGGCAGATGTCAAGATTACACCCAAGTGGCCATTGGAGTAGTCCAAGGATTCCATACTATGCGATGATTGCCTCACGCTCGAATAGCCTAGCACCAATTACCAGGAATACTAGAGCGAACATGAGCATGTAGGCCACATTTCCTAGGAGGCTGGCTGGTGTAGCCACTCCTGAGAGCACACCGTTGAGGAACAGAACCGCATGGCTGAATGGTATCGCAAGGACGAAGACACCAAACACACCCCCGTACTGAAGTATACTTCCCGTGAAGCCCAGGATGCCTATCACCATAGTGGGGATTAGTAGGATTAGATTGTTGATAGACTCTGCAGTGGCCTGATCCCGAGCAAGACTCGACACCACAATCCCGATGCTAATTGCGCAGATTAGAATGAGAAGCTGACAGAAGAAGATAAGCGGAATTGCTGACGAATTGACAGTATAGAGATTGACATAGTAGTCCATCACTTCGGGGGGAAGGCCAACTGCACGCACTACTATTGACCAATTGTAGATCAATATACCAATCACCGTGAAGATTGAATAGAGCATAGTAAGTGCAAGTCCCGCCATCAGCTTGGCAATTAGAATGCTGACTCTACTCATCGGAACAACAAGAAGTGCCTCTAGCGTATGTTTCTCACGCTCCCCAGCAAACGACTGCCCGACATAAGGGGATGGTGCCATTACAGACACTATCATTACTAGGAATACAGCAAGTGAGTGTCCGTATGTGGCCTCGGGGGTGATAGTATACCAGTCCACACGAAGGTCTCGGATGATTACGATTTCGTTGATGATTTGCTTCGCAAATGCATCAATCCTCTGTGCTGCAGCCGTTGCCCTGAAGTTGCCCGTGTTCACCCAGACCACCAGCGTACTTCTGTTTGCCGCTTCTAGTTCATGTGTGAAGTTCTCAGGAATTAGAACCCATACAGAAAGCGTCCTATTGGCAACCATGTCTTCGCCTTCAGATCTTGTGACATTCAGCAGTTGCTCTATCAGGAGTGCATCCATTTCGCTCTCGATAGCACTGTAGAGAGTGTTCCCCCATATGCCCTCGTCGTCAAGTGTGATGTAGACAGTTTCAGGCTCAGCGCTAGTTTGTGCCACAACAAAGGAGAGGAACGCACCCTCGAACATCCATGCGAAGAGAGGGCTGACCATAAGGCCAAAGATTAGCCATCGAGATCGGAAAAGGGACTTGACCTCCTTCTTGATTAGCCAGATCATCTTCCTGTCAGGCCCTTTCCACACCAGTTTGACCACCTTCCCTCTTACTGTCCGTATACCCCTTCACCTGTCACAAGTCCCATGAAGACTTCCTCCAAGTCTGCAGCCTTGAACTGCTCCTCCAGTTCGCTCGGCTTACCCACTGCGACTAGATTGCCCTCGTTCAGGATTCCTACACGATCACACAGCTCGGCGACCTCATTCAAGTCGTGTGTTGTTAGGATGATCGTTCTCTTCTGTTCAGAACTCAGTTTCTTCAACACATTGCGAACCACACGCGCACCAATTGTATCGACTCCAGTAGTCGGCTCATCCATGAACACAATCTCAGGCTCGATTATCAGTGCTCTAGCAACCAGCACCTTCCGCTTCATTCCGCCGCTGAATCCTTTGACCTGATAGTCCTCCTTTTCACGAAGACCGACAGTGTCCAACAACTTGTCGGCTCGATCGTGAAGATCATCGTCAGAAATACCATAGAGGCCTCCGTAATAGACCAGATTCTCTCTCGCGGTGAGTCGCTCATAGATCCCTGCCTCTTGAGGGAGTAATGAAACTCGCTCGCGGATGTAGTCAATATCCTTTGTGACGTCACGTCCCAAGACCCAAGCATTTCCCCGAGTCGGTG
>JBHLOD010000171.1:0-4544 GCA_048940825.1 Promethearchaeota archaeon
GAGCTATCGAAGAAGTTCACTGAGGTGATAATCTCACCCTCAATCACCTCTGAGTCTATCTCAAAGGCAAATGCCTGCGACCCACGGTCCCCCGGTTTCAGAAACTCTATGGTCTGAGTCTTCTCCTGAAGAAGCCGCAGGCTGTCTGTGGGATAGGAGAGAACAGTGATTGTCACGTCAGTAGCCAATTCCTCACTGTTGTTGGTCACTGTGACTCTGAACTCCAACACATTGTCAGTTATCGCTACTCCGCTGCCTACAGTCACGTCATCACTAGTGCGTGTAGGTGTGGACTCTACCTCAAGAATCTCCGCTTCATCTACCACAGGACGCACTCCAACCGCGGTTTCGGGGATTTCTTCTCCATGTGCCTGAAGCCATCCAATTGAGAATTGCAGAGCCTCCTTCACACTCTCGTCATTGTCTGCAAGGTGATTTTCCAGAGCGGCAATTGTACTCTTGTTCCCCAAGGTTGCTATGACCCCTGCAGCGGCGACACGTACGGCCGGGCTACCATCGTTGAGGCTCAGCTCCAGAGTTTCTTTAGCTTCTGAGCCGAAATCTCCAAGGCGGCACACTGCTAGAAGTCTTACATCCTCGTTACCAGTAAGGGCTGCATCCTTGCATGCCTGGATAGAGGTGATTTCGGAGAGCGTCTTCTGTAGCACTTCCTCTTCAGGTTTGAAGATTCTCTTCATAGCCTTCTTGAGGCCGCGTAGCGCCTCGCCGCCTCCCAGTGCCTGAGTAAGTGTCCTTTCGTTCTTCTCGGCCATTGTCCGCCTTGCCCCGGCAAAGTTTCCGGGGTAACCCGCCTTAATACTTGCTGTGACCTAGCCTTGCGGATGCCCCGGTTGTCTGGAGACCCTAGTGACTACCGCCTTTGGTTCTTTCCTTGGCATCCTCGACCATAGTTCGGCAGAGTGAGGCATAGGCGTTTTCTACATTCTCACCTGTGAGAGCGCTGGACTCGACATAGAGTGACTTGTTCTTCTTGGCGTATTCCTCACCATCGCTTGTTGGAACTACTCTGCTGTCAGCTAGGTCCACTTTGTTCGCTACTACTATGAGTGGAATCACGTAACCGAGGTTCTTGAAACACTCTTCTTTCCACCCGTCAAGGTTCAGGAAAGTTCGGCGCCTTGTAACATCATATACTAGGAGGCCGCCGCGTGCCCCCCTGTAGAAACCTTGGCGAACCACCTCGAATCGTGGTTGACCGGCCAAGTCCCATACCTGTATCGTCACATTCGCGTCTAGATCATCAAACTCGAGCTTCTTTATCGCGAAGTCACTCCCAATTGTTCTCTTGTAGTCTGCCTCAAAGCTACCCTGAGTGAATCGAGTGGTCAGGGCTGTCTTCCCCACAGCTCCATCACCCAACATCACCACTTTGAAGCGAAACTCGGCCGACATCTGGCAAACTCCAGTCTGTTCCGATTAAGGAATCTGACTTAAAATTGTAATTCTGTTGATTCTATTAGGCCCTGAATGCTGACATCTCTAGTATGCTGCACCAATCCGGCCAGGAGGTCAAGTAGTTCGAAACGTCTACGTCCATCACGCTTAATAGGAGAATGCGCAAATCGACTCAGGCCAAGGGCCGGAGTTACTGACCATGGAGCGACCCGACTACAGGGCATTGGCAGAAGTCTTGGAAGAGATGAATAGAGAAGGTGGCTTCATCGCGTCTATTCTAGCCAGGGATGACGGGCTGCTAATGGCTTCCGCGGCCTCCCCTACGACCAATAGAGAGGTGGTTGCTGCGATGTCCGGGTATGTGGCTTCAACAGTTGAGAGAATGCGGGACGAGCTCTCCTTGGGGGAGCTGAAGGATATCTCCGTTCGGTGTTCTGCTGGGAAGGCCGTGTTCAAGAAGATTGCCTCCCATAAGAAACAGGCATTGATTCTGGCCGCCATCATGCCTAAGGCTGTGCGCTATCATTCGAGAGTACTTGGCAAGGCTGCCACCAAGATACGTCGAGTTCTCGGATACCGATGAGATTCTGCCGCCTCAACAGCATGACTAAGTCGTCAAAACATTCAAGTTACTTCTCAGGCTTCTCCTCAAATCATCCCCTAGGTACAGGAGTGCTATTGTTTGGCGGACAACGCAGAGTTAAAGGACTCTCCGGACAAGGAGGACGACGACGAAGGTCCGCCCATCCCGGTTGTCCTCTTCAAGTCCGATACCTGCGCGTTCTGCCCCAGAGCCGAGGAGGTTCTGATTGACACTCTTGAGGGCTTTGGTGCTGGGCTGTTCGAGTTGCAAATCATCAACGTGAGTGAGAATCCAGAAGCGGCTGAAGAGTACGGTGTCTTCGCCCTTCCAACTATAATGATTGGTGGCGTATCAGTGACAGGAATCCCGGAACCTGACATAATCATGAAGATGTTCCTGGGAGCTAAGGTGAGTGCAAAGAGAGGTGCATCAGAATGAGCGATTTTGAGATTGAACGAGTGAATACCGGTATACCGGGACTAGACGAGTTGATAGAAGGAGGTTTTCCAAGAGGCGACATCATCTTGGTCGCTGGAAGGGCTGGAACGGGCAAGAGCATCTTGGCTAATCAGTTTCTCTACAAGGGTGCAACCGAGTATGGCGAGCCGGGAGTTCTGGTAACACTGGAGGAGCCTCCGCACCTAATCAGAAGAAACATGATGCGATTTGGAATGGACTTGGCAGCTCTGGAGGAGGAGGGAAAGCTATCCATAGTGGACCTCTCGCCCTCAAAGGAAGTGACGCCGGTCAAGATAGGCGAGTACCCCAGTTTTGATCTGTCAGGTCTTGAGGCCATCATCTTGAATCACGTCAACAAAATCAAAGCAAAGAGAGTCGTAATTGACACGTTGGCCATTCTTGCCTATAAGTTCCGAAGCAGAGACATTCTTCGTGAGGAGTTCTTCAAGCTGACCGCCTCAATTACACGTGCAGGAACGACTCTTCTCCTAACAAGCGAGATTCCGGCTCAACATGATGGATTAGGTGTCTTTGATATCGAAGCATTCTTGGCCTCGGGTGTATTGGTACTCTACAACGAGATGATCAGCCAGCAATCGAGATCGAGGTCTATCGAAGTGCTTAAACTGAGAGGTTCCAAACACAGCTCAAGAATCCATTCGATGAGAATCACTGATGAAGGAATCCGTGTATGGCCTGCGGAGATAAGCCCAGGTGCTTGAGATTCGATAGTGGACGAGGAATGACCATTGAGTGACGAAGCGATGTCCGGAACAATCGAGCCCCAAAAGGCCAGGCCCATGATAGGAGACCTGGTCAGGTTTGGACAGCTCACACAGGTTTCCTACATGCTTCTTGGCCCACTTGGATCTGGCAAGACGACCTACGCGGAAGCATTCCTCTATGATGGACTACAGCTCGGATTTCCTGCGGTCTTCGTCACCACTGACGTTTCACCTCGAGTCGTCAGAAATGACATGAGTCGACACGGGTGGTCAGTAGATGCGTATGAGAAGTCGGGGCAGTTTGTCTTTATTGATGGGTACTCCGAACGCATGGGGGCACCCAGGTCCAGTTCTACACGGTCATTGTCCAAGGTTGATGACATCAGTGAGCTTGGTATTGTGCTCTCAGAGGTCTTGGATGACTTGGTTGTTGCCAGAGTTGTCGTAGATAGCCTCTCCACATTAATACTTCACTCAAGTCCGACCACTATGCCAAGGGCAGTTCAACGACTCAGCGGAAGAGTGACTCAAAGCTCTCACAGCATTATGTTCGTGCTAGAAGAGGGCGTCCACGACGAGAAGACATATGCGACATTCTCGTACATGGCCGATGCAGTACTGCGCTTCAAGCTCGAGGAAACAGAAAATGTCCCCACTCACAAGATTCGAATGGAAAGAATGAGAGGGACTGAAACCTCAAGAGTCTGGCACGACTTCGTAATCGAATGACAATCCTCTTCCGTGAAGACTTTAAAGCCACTTAGGCCCGTTGGATACTCAGATGTTGAGGAGAGGCTGAAGTGGAGTCGATGCTGATTGTCATTTTGAGAGACATCCTATGTGCATCGCTCTCTCTCGATGATGGTCTCTCGGCGATTCAGAATCTGGCTCTCGGCAAACCAAAAGACGATGAGATTCTCTTTGAGATTGCTCGATCCATTGAGGAGATAGTACTAAGAAGACCAGGTCTTGCGAGCGCAAAGCTAACGGAGCTCACAGTCCGGCTCTCGTTCAGCGAGAACCGCGTGCTCCCCGAGATGCTTACTCTGCTTGATGTTCGGTACACTAACAGCTTCAGAAGAAGCGAAGCGGAGCTCCTTCCAGACATCGAAGCAATTCCTGAACTTCTGGATATCTTCGGACAGCTATCTCAATCGGTTATCTCTACGCTTCAGCTCAACCTTAGACCGCTACTGCCTTTCCTCGCCGATGAGGTTCTAATGACACTTGAGGCTATTCAATCAAGGAAGCATGAGGCATCGACACGGCTGGCATTTCACGAGGTTCATTATCTCACATCTGTGTTGATAGAGGCAGGGTTCTTTGTAGGTGCAGAGCTCCTTCTGAATAGACTTGTCGCA
>JBHLOD010000172.1:0-4503 GCA_048940825.1 Promethearchaeota archaeon
TAGCTGGACCCTTCCCCCTAACACGGAAGCTATCTTGGTCAGCGAGCTCAGTTATCCCTCTGACGAGCACTTTCTGGGGTCCCTGGAGCAGCGGTGTGACTCCACGACGAGTCACTCTGGCACCGTCTCGGACAACAGTGACCTTGTCTATTCTGGTTTCCATGATTGTCAAGGTGTTCTCCCGTCAAGTCGTTGGAATCCTACCATTTATCCTTTGAGTAAATGGTTCGCTCCAACAGGAGTCTCTTCTACTTCTGTTCTCGCAGAAACCTAATCAGTAGTGGTTCTCGGCGCGTTAAGTCAAACGGAATGGGAGTTCATTCACTCTCGAAAGAATCTGTCTTATAGAGGAACCCGTACGGCTTTGCAGTATCATGCACCTCCAGCCGTGTAAGACTTGGGAATCTCTCCCCTCCGTCGTCGTTTGGTATACTGAGATATCTAGACTCTGTCCGAAAAATGCTTTAGACTCGTTAGGGAGAATTGTGTCACCACAGTCGGGAGCTTGTACGTCAGGCTTGCGCTGGAGTCGAGGTCTGTTTGAGTCTAGAGATTGCAGGCATGGGTTTCAGGAATGCCTTCCGAAGAAAGAGGGTAGCACTCTTCACGATAATATCAATCGCGATCTCCGTCGGCCTGCTCTATACCGCGATGTCTGCTAGTGCAAGCCTCCAAAACAATGCCAACACATTCCTGCAAGATACACTCTCTCCAGTTGATCTAGTAGTATCGAATGGGGGCAGGTGGGGAGTACGAATCACTCCTGAGATGCGTACTCAGGTGGATACAATCTCCTCAGTTTCCAACACAATTCCGCGTATTGAGGAGTATGTCTGGATAGAGAATGGGAGTGAGTCCATCTACTTGTTTATAGTGGGACTTGACCTGACGCTTGAAGACCATGTCGGAAGTCTTGATGCGACGGAGGGGACCTTGGATCTCTCAGGAAGTGGCTGTTTCATCTCAAGAGAAGCGAAGGCAATTCTCAATGTCACAGTCGGAGAAGAACTGGAGCTATACACCACAGCGGGTCTTCAGTATCTGAATGTTACCGGTGTCGGACTGGCTGTGGACAAGGGAATAGCAGGTCCTGTTGTGTTCATCTCACTTGAGAAGGCGTTGGACATCTATCATCTCAGATACCCAGATGGCTCCGTAGGCAAGCTTCTCGTGGAAGTCGATGATGTTTTCTCAACACCCTCAGTGTCGAATCAAGTCCAGATTCTGTTTGGAGACGACTTTGTACTCACAAACCTCAAGGTCTATCCCCTGCAACTAGCCACTCTCGTCCTCACGCAGGCGCGAACTATTCTTCTTTCTCTCGTTCTTGCTGCGTGCTTCATCGCTACATTCAGAGTCTTCTCCGCCTTTGCAATGGTCTTTGGAGAGAGGAAGTATGAAACTGGTGTAGTCCTAGCGTTTGGGGCTTCCCGCACAACCGTTATTGGCCTACTCCTAGCGGAAGTCGGGACGATTGGGATAGTCGGCGCAATCGCGGGAGGAATCCTTGGGATTGGCATGGGGGCTGTTGTTTTGGACTTCATACTGTTGGTGCTCAACATCACAGCCATTTCACCAACGACTCGGTTCTTGAGTACGGCCTACATCGTCGATGTATGGAGCCTGCTCGGTGCCGGTCTACTAGGTGTGGGACTTACAGTTCTTGCTGGCTATGTGCCGGCATGGAGAGCTGTTCGCGAGTCGGTTGCATCAAGCTTGGCGTCTGGACCAATACCAGTGGTCAGACGAGAAGGTGCAATATCGAGGAACGCCAGAAGGCAAATCCACATTCTTCTGAGTATCGTCGCCGCAGTTCTGTCAATACTAGTTGTGGTCCAGGTCGCGTCCGACATCTTCAGCCTATACCTGATTTCTGAGGACTTCCTAAGAATTGCCTCAATTCCCGCGTTCCTTCTGACCATTGTCGTTATTTCTCCCAAGCTTGTTCATACGTCACGAGTCATGGAACCGTTGCTCTCACGGTCCGCGGCAGTTGTACGTTCTCTGTCTAGTAAGAACATCCGAAGGAATACTCTCAGTGGTCTGGTAGTTTTCAACCTCTTTGCAGCAGTCACAGTGTTGTTCTTTGCTTCTACAAACGTCGGTGTGGCAATTACTGAGTCTTGGAAGGCAAATGTTGGAGGGCAAACAACCTCAGCGAACATTGTGATGTACATGGACCCTCCTGCATCTCTAGATCTAGTACAGGTCATAGAGAACGTTGACAATGTCACGATGGTTGTGCCCATGAACCAAGCGCTTGGGGATATGAGAAGTCTCTCGGACACTGAATATGGACTTGTAATGGGCATTGATCCCGATGGGTTTGAACGACTGGCTTCGCTAGGTCTTATTGAGGTCGAAAATCGAACTCTGGGTCTCTTGTCACTAAACAGTCCGGGCACCTGTGTCATATCTGAGCATACTGCAAGGACGCTGAACGCCCATGTCGGTGATAATATTGACATCGGTGCCGCCACTGGAGTCCGCGTTGTGGGGATCTGCAGTTCGTCAGTTCCTATCTTTGTTGTGACTCTTGTGAATCCAATCTTCTCAATTGTAGGGATTGAAACCTGGGAAGAGGTCAAGGGCGAATCGTTTGTCGTTGGTGGAATGTTGATTGAATCGACGAGTCCTGAATCATCCATCATTAGTTTGGCGACGTTCACCGGAGCTCACCCTGTTCTAGTATCCGCCGTAGAGGCAGACTATCAAGCGGCCCTCAATTCTGTGCAATTGATTGTCGACGCTTCGCTGGTGGCTCTCTTCATAGCTACTATGGCATCAGCTTTTCTAAGCAGTTGGTCGATTGCGTCAACTCGGCGAAGAGAAATAGGAATGCTCTCGGCTCACGGAATGACAAAGACAGAGATAGCAAAGGCTCTCACAGCTGAGAGTGCGAATGCCATGATCTTGGGAGTAATCGTGGGCACAATTGGTGGCATACTTGTCGAGATAGCCCTCTCTGAGATCGTGGTTCGTTTTACGGGAGGTACATACGCACTCTTTGACCCAAGAATCGTATTGCTTGTTCTATTCTCACTTCTGGCGTCGATAGGCGCATCATATCTCGCCATTGGCAATACAACGAAGACCAGAGTCATAGGCCTCCTTCGAGACCTAGGACGTGCCAGCTAGAACCTCAAGAAGGCTCTCTCAAGACGGCGCAGGATTTCCCAGCCTACCTTCTGATTGCGATACACGTTTCTGTCTGGCTGATGTCGGTAATTGCATGCATGTCATCCAACAGTACTCTGAGATCCTGGTTCGACGGGAGTTCTGCATGGACAATGATGTCATATGGCCCAGTCAAGATACTTACACTGTCGAGCTCTTCGATGTCCTCAAGAGATTCGCTCACTTTCCAGACTGTTCCTGCGTTCACTTTAACCAAGACGTAGACTCCAACCATCACGCGCAACCTCGTCTGACGGTACTGACAAACTCCGTAATGAATCTGCTCGTTGTGATAATCAGAGGCATCAGAATGGAATGGGGATGAGCAGATCCCCATGCTCGTTAGGATTCACTCGATCTGCTCAAAATCCTCTTTGCTTGCACCACACATGGGACAAACCCAGTCATCTGGGAGGTCCGCAAACTTGGTGCCAGCAGCAATACCGCTGTCAGGGTCTCCAACATCCTCATCGTAAACCCATCCGCATACGACGCATTCCCACTTAGCCATGTTAGCATACTCCATTTCTTTACGACATAACACGCACGACTGCCAAGTCGTGCTGGTCTTCTGTCGGTTTCTGCTTGGCCCGATAAAAGGCTTCGCTTGTACCGAAATGAAGTACGAAAGAAAAAGAGAGAGGGGGCTCGCGCCCATTTCAGGCGCGAGACCTTGTTCATAGATTAGGCTCGAATCTAGCCCCTGCGACGTACTAGTAGGATTGCGACACCGATTACCGCCGCACCACCAGCGCCAGCCACGACATAGAGGGTTGGGATTCCGAGAATGTTGCCCTCCCACCAGTTTGGCGGGCCACCAATGATCTGAATCTGGTATCCTGGAGCAGAGTACGTGTACCGTGCGGACCCAGTCCAGTTGGCAGCGTCATTGACGTCGAATGATGCAAGAGTCGTGTTGAAGTAGACACAGAGTGCTGGCAAGTCCGAGAATAGACCCGCGTCAGTCGTGACTACATCGTAGGTGATCACCCACGACTCGTCTGGATTGAGCGTGGACCTAGTCCAGTAGAACTCCCGATCACCGTCTAGCCCGGAGCTCATGCCATCGAGTACCTTGACATCGTAGGCAATTGCATTGCCGTAGTTGTGGACAGTAATAGTGAACTCAACGATGTCACCTCTGTCGACGGTCCTGTTTGGAGTCCCCTTGGTCACAACCAAGTAGGGTCCTTCCAGAACCAACGAATCAGGTGACGCATCGAACGATAGTGTGATGTCTGCCACATCTAAGGGCAGAGAAACGTTCAGATGCTCGTTCATGTTCGCTGTTGCCGAGAAGCCAATTCCGTTCATCCATGATGCACC
>JBHLOD010000173.1:0-4490 GCA_048940825.1 Promethearchaeota archaeon
GAACTGGAACGCATGGAGGAAGCCTGACTCTGAGAATCACAGAATGAGTGAAGAGGTAGGAGCTGATTCCGTCCTTCGTCTGCTCCTGAGAATCTGGATTCATCAGGCATCGTTCTCTCTCACCCTCTCCATCCGAGGACCAGTCCAGTAATGGATTCCAAGATTGTGGCCGCATTCGGCACATCTTCCTGTTTCTTTCGTTCCTGTATTCCTAGATTTGAATCCAAGTCTCCGATAGGCCAGGCTGTTGCAGCTTGGGCAGCGAGTGTCTTCTAGCCCGTCTTGCCACACATTCCCGATGTATACAAAGTCGAGCCCTAGCGCCCATCCAATCTCTCTGGCCTCCAGAAGTTTCTTGACTGATGTTTTGGGTTCTTCATACCTATAGTGAGGAAAGTATCGGTTCACATGCCATGGCGTGTCTGAACCTAACTCGCTGACAATTCGACCTGCTATCTCAAGAAGACAATCTCTATCGTCGCTGAGCCCCGGAACAACCAATGTTGTGACCTCAAGATGGACGCCTCTTTCTTTCATGGTCGAGAGATTCTGCCAGACATGCTCTACATCCAGATTGCATATTTGCTTCACTCCCTCTGCACAGCCCTTAATGTCCACGTTCGCCGCATCAAGTCCGGTGTCTATCAGATGACCGAGTGCCTTATTGGTCATGTAGCCGTTCGTGACAATTGTGTTGTACAAACCTCTGTTGTGAGCTAATCTGAAGACTTCGATGTTCCACTCCAACATTAGTGTGGCGGCCTCGCTGAGCGAGATTGAAGTCCCCTCGCTTCCTCCTCTGACCGCGAGGTCCACAAAGCTCTCGGGACTCATATGATGCGAAATAGAGGGTGAGGGATGCTGCTTTGATATGTCGTGGTTCTGACAGAATGGGCAGGTTGCATTGCACCCCCAGCTTCCCACCGTGAGTGCTCTTGTTCCAGGAGCAAAATGGAAGAAGGGTTTCTTCTCTATTGGGTTATTGCTTATTGACGATATGTTTCCATGAGATAGAGTGTAGATTGTGCCCCCTAGGTTTACACGTGTGCCACATAGTCCCTTCTCCTTCTCAGCAAGGAAACATCGATGGTTACAGGTCAAGCATCTGGCTCTTCCATTCAGAGCACTCTGCAGTAGGCCTTTCCGGACAACCTTCTGGTCGAACTCGCTGATGCTAGTTGTCACACACCTATTCATGAACGCGCCGTTTTAGTTGTTTCTTGGAACGCGACTCGAGGTGTGGAACTACCACCTGGTTACAATATCTGAATCAGCATCCTCTTCCTTACTTTCCCTCATCTCCTCTACCTTGGCTGTAACGAGGTTGCTGTTCTCGATTGCCTCCATTATCATTTTGTAGACACGTGCCTCTTCAAGACCACAAGACGTCATTTCCTTGGCAAGTACTTCTAGCCCAAATGCTCCATCACTGTCGATACGGTCGATGCGTTCTTCGATGCACTTGGTCTTTCTTGGAAATCCACGAAGGTCGGAGACCTTGTACTCCTTCAGAAGACGACCATCAAGTATGTCATCAAAGAGTGCCTCGAACTGCATAACTGTCCCGTCTTCCAGCGCTATCATTGGGGGCTCGGTGAACATGTTATCAAAGACAAATCCAACCGTTTCTGCGAATTCTATCATTCTCAGTTCCTGAGCTACTGAGGGTGATGACAATGAAATGAAGGCGCAAATCAGGTTCTCAGTTGCCACTGTCCTGATAATGTCTGAGATTGGAGTAAGAGCCCCCTCCTCCTGATCGACCTTGAACTCAGTTCTGAAATTAGTTATCGCTGTGATGAAACCTGAAATTAGCATTTCGTCGATACCCCCCTTGACCATCTTCGAGAAGATCGGTATCCCGGTGTTTTTGTGGAGTATTATGACTCCAATGAGGCTCTGTACGTCATCAAAGCGCCGCTTGACAATCGTTGCTTCTAGGTTTCTTTCTCTCTCACGTCTGGTGTAGGTCCTATTGCCAGCAAGACCCGCCGCCGCCACTACAGCTAGTACCGCAAATGGGAACACGCGTTGAAGAGTTCTTCCCAGCGCTGCAGCCTCGCTCTCCAACGGAGTCATAAGGGATTCAAAGACTCCTCCTTGTAGCTCATGGTCGTCCAGTGTAACGAAGACTCTCAAAGTAACATTATACCCAAAGCTTGGCATCACAATATTGGCAGCGTAGACACCCGGACTGACCTCCAGCATCTCCTTGAGAGTGCCTACATCCGTTCCGATAATCATCAGGTACTCGACTGTAGCTCCGACAATAGGGCTACCAGTGTCCGCGTCTACAACGCTTACGCGTAATTCAATCTCCTGTCCTTCAATCGATGTCAATCCTTGTACATCTGATATTTCCATAGTCACATACCCTACAATGAGCGTGAAGCCCACCGTTGAGTCCTGATAGTCTTCGAGGTGCGCCCTGAATGCCATCTGGTATGCACCAGTCTCCGAAGACTCGACTGTGATACTGTATTGACCTCCTGACAACTCAACGAGACTGTGAATGACGACACCATCTGGTGGACTCAGGGCGAATATGCTTGCCCCCTCCAGTCCATTTGACTGGTCATCTTGAAACAGGAATCGGATTGTGTGATTCTGACCCACTGAGATGCTCGCGGTGGATGCATCAACAACCAAGACCGAAGGAATCTCACTCACCGTGATGGTGAAAGTCGCGTATTGTGTCTCGTGATTCGTCAGATTCGCTTTGATTACTAGTGTGAAGGTCCTGGCCGTGGCCGAATCCAACAGTATAGAATAGCAGCCGTCTACAGAGTATGTTGCATTCCCATAGATAAGTCCAGAACTCGGTGTGACATCGACAATGCCCACATCGGCGCCGGCTAGACCATAGTTGGTGCTGTTCGCATATCTCAGGACAAGTCTATACGTGGTGCCCAGACTCGTGAAGTCTGCAGTGCCGTTCGTTAGAGCCAGATTGGTCCCAACCTTTCCGACTATCAGGGTGAATGTGTCTGATCCATTGTGATGATAGTCCTTCGAACCTGTGAGTGTGATTGTGTATGTCCCCGATACCGTACTGCTCATGTTGACTGAATAGTCACCTGGACTGCTACTATCTTGACCATGAAGAGTCAATCCTCCGCCTGGGCCTGAGTAGTCCATGCTGATGGTTGCACCATCTATTCCGACTCCTCCTTCGACCTCATATCGCAGGTCAACAGTGATGACCTCGTAGAGCCCGGCCTCGATAGGTATGCCTCCAACGGAGGTCAACTGGAAATCGGTCAGGTATGTTGACGTGATGACGAACTGACATGATACGTTCTCGAAGTACGGTCTTGAGGCATTCACAACTACCACGTATCGACCAGAGATTAGCAAAGATGTGTCAAAGTCTGCCTCCCACCAGTTCTTCACAAGGTTGGGCGTGAAGTCGATTGTTGAGGCTGACCAGTTGCCCTCTATGACGGCAGAATCATCCATTAGATAATCTCCGGTGTCTACATCAATGAAGTATACCATGTTTGTGATCAGCTGTCCAGCATCAGTATCGACACTTGCTTGATGTGGAGTGAGGGTTGCACTGTGGTACATCTCGAAGGAAGACGCATCAAAGGCTATCTCAGTCCCATTTGTCCAAGCTACCTCTACTTGCCATTCTCCTGCTGTAGTATTGATTCCTGCGAGAGTGAATGACGAGCTGTTTACTACTCCATTGGTCATCGTCGTGACCGAGTCCAAGGCCCAAAAGGCATCGTTTGGCATTCTCCAAGTTATGTTCACTGGGTCACCTTGAGCTGGAGTGTCAACGAACGTACCTATCTCGACCTGAGCCCTTGTGACGTTGCCTGATCTGAATAGAGAATTCTCGGACCATTGTCCTGTGCCCCCATCTTGGACTTGAATTGACACGTTCCGCGCATAGTTCAGGGATTGAAGGTCTATCTCCCACCATCCGCTTCTACTCATTTCGCTATTTGGCACATGAATACGGCCCGGCGATACGGCGCAATTGCTGGTTATGTCAACACCCAGAGGATCCAGGACGGTCGCGTTCTCCCAGTCTCCAGGATACAGCAAATCTAGTGTCACGTCGTCATATTCTGCTGACGGTGTAACATATGTAAAGAACGACAGGTCCGGACTCTGACCTGGTGCGACAGAATACTGAACCCCCTTTTTCGAAAGGTCGGTAGTCCATGATGAATTGATGTAGCGATGTAATAGTGTGGTCACTGAATATGTGAAGATTACACTGATGTTCGCTGTTATTTGAATCTCTAGTGGATCTAGAGTCCAATAGGCTGGATTAGTAATGGTCGCTGTGCCAGTCCCCACCCCAGTGATTGGAGAAGAGAACCCGCTGGCATGAAAAGTGAGGTCGACATTCTCGAATCCTGGAGAAGCGATGCTTGTGAATTCAACATTGTCTACGTACACAGTGACATTCTGTGCGTTCTCCCAACCATCAGGCAGTCCCAGTGGATCATCATCATAGTCGAGATTGTACACTC
>JBHLOD010000174.1:0-4450 GCA_048940825.1 Promethearchaeota archaeon
CCGATCTAGATACTCCAACGACGGCTGACGATTTTGGGTTCAGCATAGTGGCAAGACCAGACATGTCGACTTCACGTCCAATTGGACAGGAAACCGATTAGTCCCTTATATGAAGTGTGTCTGTATTGCTGCACTCATAGTCTGGCGACTAGCCTGCATCCGACTTTATGGCTTCATCTGTGCCAGTATCTCTCGGAGCCGGGGTTCGGCTAGAATCGCGTGTTGGAGCTTCGTTAGAAGCTTCGTTAGCTCGGAGTAAATCACTTGTCTCTGAGGATCACTTGCAGACTCTGCATTCTGAAGTGCCTCTTCGCACTGTTGGTTTATTCTCTTGATTATCCGCTTCTCAAGCTCCGGTCCTCCCCAGCCAAAAGCATCGAAGCTGTTGCGTGCCTCGTTCACCTTGTCCTCAACTTTGAGGTCCTTCCCAGTTAGAACATCAGCAACTCCAGAGAAGTAGACTGAGACTGCTCGCTCAACTCTTTCCATTTCGGAGGAGTTCAGATAGTTTTCTTGGGGGCGTTTCTTTGAGAGATCCTGAAGGAGTCTGGCTCCAGGAGCCTCAGTAAGGAGGCCCTTCACGATTGTCGCGAGCACTCTGCCTGGTATCTCTACAACATCACCGTAATATGCGGAGTCCGAACGATACTTGTGGAGTTCTCTGAGCGCGTCGATCCAGAATATAGGGAGTAACACATGACAGCGCTTGGAGTATTGAGTTATCATTCGCTGCATCTGACCTATGAGACCCCACTCGTCGTTCTCGACCTCCACCTTTCGATATGGTTCAACGACTACTTCTTCTTCTTCTCCGACCAGGGGTACCAGTCTGCTGTCTGCAGCGGCATTTTCTGCAGCCGTTCCCATGGACGGTGGCTTTGAAGTAGCAACCTTGGAATCGCCGTCAAGCAGTGTTAGTATCTCTTGAGCAGGTGTCCCTCGTGCCTCAGCCTCCTTTGCCTTGGCAGACAGCTTAGGAAGAAGGCTTTCAATCTGTGAAAGTCTTTTTACGATGAGGCTGATTATGTTCTGAGTGGACGGATTCACACCCTTCATGGAAGTCGCTTCTTCCATCCAACGGCGCGTCCTAAGCAGACCCTGTGTAAGTGAGTCCACTCTGTCGGGATCAACGGTTCCATCTACTTGGACACTAAGGAGGAAGTGAACGAGTGTGGAGTTGAGTGTCTGCATCAGCAAGATTCTATCGATGAGGTCATCGCTGATGTTTGCTTCCTCGGTCAAGTCGACACGCTCCTATCGCTACATCGGTTCTGTTGTGTCACCCGGCGCCATATAGTAGGAGAACAGCTCTCTGAAGTCGGCTATCGCGTCAACAAGCTCTTTCCGACTGGTTCCCTTTGCACGCATGAACCAGCCTTGCTTCAACGGCGATGACCCGCTGTGTAGGTTGACCAGCTGAGTTGCCTCGTTTATGATTTGAACCAATTCCGGAATCTTGGGAAGACCAAGCAACACAAGAAGGTCGGTCTTTGGGTCTGGATAGAAGTACTGAACATAGCATGGTGTGATCGCAGCTCCGGGGGCAATGAAACCGTCTAGAGCTTCCTTGAGATGCATACCGTATTCGGCTTTCGAGATGTGCCTCGGGCCGGAGAAGACATAGTACACGCTCTCCGCGTTCGGCTGATCCCCAACGTCTGCGTAGGAACACTCCTTTACTGCATAGTCCATCATTGTACGAAGCTGTTTCGGCATGCTTCCTGCGTCGGGAATCAGGCCTACATCCGTGTACAAAGCCGGCACTACAACCGGATCTAGCTTCCTAGCGTAATCAGCAAGATCAGTTGTCGGGAAGACATCCTTGTTGGATTCGTATACTCCTGGGGACAGCATAGCCTCCACAACGTCTAGAGCCAGTGGGTTCACCAGCTCAACGAAGGCCTGCTCGGTTCGCGCTTCTAGTTCGCCACCCTCGTCAAGAGTTGAAGGAACCATGTGTTCGATTTGGTCAACATTGGCAATGTCAATCTCTAGCTCCCGCTGAAGGTACTCAACACTGTCTGAGGTTCTAGACTGGAGAATCCTCTTCAGCATAGTTCTGTTGCTGAGGAGTATCGTGAGGTCTGCACCACGTTCTTGGAGCTGCGCTCTGAGGAGCCTTGAAACTGCCCAGATGGAGTTGAGAGCTTCGCTGGACTGCCCCTCAAAGGGAAGAATGCCTATGACGTAGACGAATATCCGACGTCCTTCTTCTTCTTGAAAGCGTTGCTTCAAGAGTTCGATTATCGCTGGTGTACCACCACAACCAGTACCGCCTCCAAGACTTGTGAAGATACAGAATCCCGATACGCCTTCAAAGCCCAAGTCGGCAAGCTGATTGAAGATGATGTCCTTGGACTCATGGACAGCATTGTACCCGTCCATAAATCGACCACCAACACCAATTTCCGAAGCCCCGTACAGCATAGTATGCTCTTTAGGGATATCATACTTCTGACGGACTTTGGTCAGGTCTGCCCTGTCAGTGTTCATCAGAAGATATCCTCTGACCCTTGAGGGCAACTTCTTGTCAACTGAAGTCTTTAGATAGGAGCCCACGATATTTGAGCCGCATTCACCAATTCCAATCGCAAAGACCTCTGCGGCCTTCGTGAGTTCATCGTCGCTAAGTGTGCCTCTTGACATTAGTTGTGTCTCCTTATGATTAGCCTCTCTTCCCTACCATCCGATCGGCGATTTCTCTGATCGCCCACGTAAGGTACGAACTTATGTCGTCCCTAGTGTAGGTTTCTTTCACCTTCTTGATAGCGTCAGTTATGAACGCCTCACGTTGGTCTGGAGCAGCAGCAGGACTGAATCCAGTCATGAACACTCTCATAGACTTGTGCCAGTCGTCCATCTTCTGGGCTTTGTCGGTCCACTCGGCTCTCAAACCTTTCACTTCGTTGTAGTTCTGGATCGCATCTTCGAGAACTTTCGAGTCATTGAGGTCTGTTTCAAGCTGCTTTAGCTTGTCGAGCGGGAAGATGAGCTTGCTGAAGTCTTTTGGATGCTTCTCGTAGACTGCTTCAATAGTCGAGTAGTACTCTGACTTCTCCTTTATGCTCTTGAGGTGCTGTTCGCCATCTTTGGTAGCGATGCTCTTGATCATCTGCAGCATTTCTTCCTGGATGTTGGCCAGAGTAAGGCAGACCTCCAAGATCTCATGGACGTGCTTCGAGTCTTCTGCCATTTCATCAGGTACTTGTTCTAACAACCCCTTGAGTCGGGACACAAAGTCGGACATTCCCGCTTCCTCGAAGATAGAAACAGCTCCCCTGATCTGTCGGTGCGCCTCATTGGCCCGGTTTCTGACCTTCTTGTGAATCGCTGCAGATGTTGTCAGACTCATAAGCTTATCAAAGGAGTCTGCAGCTTGCTCGAGTTCGTCAGGTGGCGTGTCTCTCAGGTTCTGAAGCAGTGCAAGCTCTTCATCAACGGGAACTCCAATGGATTTTGCTTGGTCAAAGGAGTCCTCGAGTTTGCTGACTTCCTCCCTCAGTGATTCTATGACCTTAGCACTGATTTTCTGCTCATATATCTCAATCATCTTCCTAGCGATTGCAGGGAGACTGAACACTGTATCAGCGGCGACTCCGACGCTGTTGAGTTCGCTAATCGCATCTTGAACCTCTCCGGGAATCTCTACGCCCGCACCCATCAGCTTGGCTGCAGCCAGTCTGATCTTGACTCCGAGCCTGTACCTGAGGTTCTCTAGGGAGTCTTTGGCCTTCGCCAAGATGGTTTCTTTGATGGTCTTCATCTCTGACCTGATTTCGGCGAACTCATTCATTTTCGCTATTCGAGCTGCTCCCTCATCCAGTTCTGTTATGATTGGCATGAATATCTCAGCGTACGCCGGTTTGATAGTCTGAAGGTCCTGCACGATTACCTCTATCTCTTGCTGACATGCGTCTCTGAAAGTTGCTACACCATCTTCAACGGCTGTTCGCAGATTTGCCAGAGATTGCAGCAGAAAGACAACCCCACCCTCAAGGTCTTCTACTTTGGGAGCTTTCTTGCTGAGTTGAGCATAATCAAGAACTCTGTCTGCTGACGTGGCAAGTTCATTGAATCGAGTGATATAGGACCTTATTGTGTCCGTGAGGTTCTTCCTGTATTCCTCGCGCATCACGTTGGCCTCTACGTAAGTCCTGACCATATTGTCAATGCCAGCCTTCTTCATTTCCTTCTTAGAGTCGGCTAGCCACTTTCTAACCTTGACCACGTCTGTGATGCCAGTTTCATCGGGCGCTTCGGTCGCCTTCTCAATCTCCGTCAGAACATCCTCCACATGGTCATTGATTGAGATCTTGACTTGCTGCTCCCAGCTCACCATTTCTTGATATGATGAAAGGAGACTTGCGACGTCATCAGCTTCTACGCTGACCGAGGGTGCCTCGGGGATGACATCGGCGGTCACTGGGATACCTCCTTCCACTATCTTGCT
>JBHLOD010000175.1:0-4434 GCA_048940825.1 Promethearchaeota archaeon
TACCCACGATTTTCCTTCAAAGACACCTTTGAGTAGTTCACGCAGTGGGTTGCCAACCTCTTCTTGTACGGCTCATGTGCCAGTCTTCTCAATGTCCATGTTGCGCCTTCGTATCCTGCCATGAGTTCCATCCGCCAGATGCTAATATGCAACCTGGACTCGCTCTGACCAGAAAAGATGGAATGGTAGGGTACAATGACTTTTCCATTGTCCATCTAAACAAAGTCCTCGAGTGTTGACATCCTTTTGCTGCCAGATTACCTTGAATTTTGCTGTATACTTATGAAGAAGACCACTGTTTGACCAAAAGCATAAGTGTACAAATCGTGAAGGTTGTCGTGTAAACAGTTGGACTCAGAAGACGGACCACCCAAATGGGCCTATCTTGTCAGTGTCCTTCTGGTTGTGATGAGCAGTGTTCTTGCTGTGGCCATAGTGTTCGTTGTGTTCATTCTTCTGGGAATACTCCCTCAAGAAATGGACATCCAAATGCCCATCGTATTCATCATACTCCCTCTGAGTATTCTTATTACACTAACAACATTTACGCTGGCGATACTGTTGACGAAGAAGAGGGAGTAGATACCATGAGAGATCATTGGCATGGGCCTATCCAGCAGTACAGGGCAAGGTCATTTCCTCCTATCTCGAAAGCCCAATAAGCGTAAGAATGCCTCTTAGCGTTAGCTCAAAGGCGTGTTTGAGTCATCCTTTACTTTATGTCTACCTTCAAGCCAACGCAACACAAGACCGCCCACTGTGTATAGGAATACAATCTGAAACACCAACATAAAGACACGTTTTCCGTCAATCGTCAAAGTTTCATAGTATGAGGGTCCAAGTATGAGGAATATCAGCATCATTGAAACGACCAGTACAATTACAACTATCCACTTTCTTCTGTCCTCATCCATCTCATTCGCCTTCTGTCATTCCTCTTCCTTTTTCTTCTCTCTCCCAGGACTGAATGAAATAGCCTATGTCACTCTTGTGGAATCTAACTTGCCATTGAGTCTGTGGGGCACTTTTCATGTAGTAGATGGAAAGTTTCCTTCGATAGAATTCATGAACCACTTTCAATCCAACCTAACACAATGCTCTTGGTAATACGAAAACAACTTCATCCGCCAAATGCTAATATGCAACCAACACTCCCTCTGACCAGAAAAGATGGAATGGTAGGGTACAATGACTTTCCTAGAGTACAGAAACAGCCAGTTCCACGAGTGCACCGGAACGCCTACTACGGAAATAACGTTGAAGGTTGATGAATCGCAAAAGAAACTGATTCTTGCCGTCCCTGGCGGAGTCAGTATGATCGAACGACGCGCCGCAGAGCGTAACGCCCGATCCATCCAGAAGTCTGGTTTCCAGACTGCCAAGAGGGGTCGAATTGGTGCCGGCTTTGAGCTGGTCGTTGAAGGTCATGGCGGGTCACTTCCCGACCGTTTGACACATTCACCGCGAGAAGTCTACTAGTACCTGACCGGTGGATCTCAAACCCTACCAGCATCTTGAGAAGAAGAGTTCCGATTGACAGGCCGGGAAGAGGGAGCAGGAGGTCGAAGTAATCATGTCTGATGACGACATCCGACGTATGATTGAGGAAGCAACTAAGGAGTCTCTGAGACAATCCTTCACAGAAGCAGGCCGCAAATTCATTGACGCCGCAGGAGCATCAGAAAGACGTGGGGACTACGAGGGAGCTGATCGGCTTTACCGACAAGCTGCCGATGCCTATGAGAAGGCAGCTCAGAAATATCGAGAGAGCAAGGGATACAAAGGTGCAGCATTCAACATGTGCGCCGCCGGTGATGTCTATTCTGAGCTAGCGGAAAGCGCTAAGGCTGTAGAATCCTATGGTGTAGCGGCTGAAGATCTACTTGCCGCTTCTGGAGAGCATCTGCTGTGGGGTGAAGATGCAGAAACTGCAAAGGGCACTGCACTTGCTATGACTGCTTGCATGATCTACATCATGATAGGGAAGGAAGCTGAAGCCTTTTACAAGGCACGAACATTCTCTGCAGAGAACGCTTCAAAGCTCCGATTCCCCGCCATCGTACGACTAAGTCAGATTCCACAAATGCTGGAGACAGCAGTCCAGTCTTTGGACTTGGAGGGCTTCTCAGCAGCAGAAACGGCTGCTGTGACCGAGTTGAAGGCGGCATTGGCCAATGCCAACGCCCAAGAGTTCACGAAATACGTCGACAAAGGTCTGGACATGGTCCGTGAGATTCTCCGAGGGAAACTGAAAATCCCCAAGCTCGTTCCGCAACTCGTCCTGCCGCCTGACATGACATTTACTGATGAGTTTCCAGTCGGTGTAGCCATCCGGAATACTGGTGAGGGTGAGGCAAGGAGTCTCCAGGCAGAGTGGATAATTGACGACGGCTTGGTAGTAGTTTCCGGCGATTTGAAGAGATCAATCCAGATTCTTCCAGCAGGTGAGTCGTTAGATCTTGCAGTCGTCGTGAGAGCGGCAGAGGCACTTGTAGGAGAGAAGGACTACTCATTGCTAGTAAAAGGAACATACAGTGACAAGCTCAGGACCGAATACTCATTCCAAGCTGGCCCCGGTACGCTAGTCTTGAAAGACTACAAAGAGGGCGAGAAGCTGCTACAGGCTCTTGATGTGACAGATAGTAGAATGGGGTTTTTGGAAGCGTCCGTCGGGGAATCCCCGTTCGAGAAGGAACCCTTCCATCGGTTAATTGCAGAGTTGACAGGGTCACTGAAGACGGCACGTACTCAGATTGAAGAAGGCGACTTGCCGGCCGCCAAAGCACAGATTCAGACCGTCAACCGTCTAGTCGATGCAATCGATTCAATCCTTGGTGATGAAGAACTCGCCAAGAGAGTCGAGGCCGCGAAGGAAGCAAAGAGAAAGACGTACGCAAAAATGGTCCTGAAGTCTGTGGGCGAAGCCATTGACACCTCTATCACTTCAAGGAAGACAGAGATTGACACTAGCTCTTCAGAGGATCTTGCAGAGTGGGAAAGAGAAGCAGAGGCCAGACGCGGCTTGTCAGTCTTGGTCATGAGCAGCAAGGACAATGCCGCAGACCTAGTTCGTGACCTTGAGGGTGTGTACAATCAGCTGCCAACATCTGCTGGAACCGAAGATCCAGGAGAAGCATCAGCCAGGTCAAAGACCAGGTCTGAGCTTGAAACTGCGATAGCCAAGCTTGTTGGGATTCGGTCCGAGCTCGAGAGGATTCTTGCAGACAAGACTCTCATCGTAGGTGCGCGACCAGCCACTTCTGAAAAAGCGAAGTTCGCCAAGGAGCAACTTGACAAGCTCCTAGGCGATATCCATGCAGTCGTCGCTTCGAAGGAAACTGAGCTCCAGTAGCCTTTGCTACATTATCTCGATTCCATGTAGGACTCGAGTCTATCCATGGCCGTCGTTATCATGTCAGGTGGTGGAAGGTATACGCTTCTGAAGTGACCTGTTCCATATTCAGCACCAAAACCTGACCCTGGCACAAACACAACACCGGTTTCTTTCAGGATGTCCAACACGAAATCAGAATCGTTTCTCCACCTGCCCTTTAGTTCTATCTTTGGCATGATGTAGAACGCTGCCTGAGGCAATCTTGTTGAAATCGAATCGATATCATTCAGCCGCTTCCAGATTAGATCCCTTCTCTCTCGAAGTTTCTTCATTACTTCAACCAAGTGGCTGCTGTCACTCCTCAGGGCAGCAACCGCGGCCAACTGTGCTGGGCCATTGTTACATATCCGTATTCTCGCTTGGCGAACCATGGCATCGCGTAACGGCTCCAGTTCACCATCAATGTCATGATAATAGACGTAGCCGACTCTCCAGCCCGGTGCGAGATAGACCTTGCTCACGCCATTGAATCCAACAATCGGAATCTCTCCAGCGGCTTTGACCATCGGTGTCTGTTCCGTGTCGAAAGTCAACTGGTCATAGATTTCATCAGTGATCAGAGGCAGACCAAACTCTCCTGCAATCGATGCAATCTCCTTGAGCGTCTTGGCATCGTACACAGCACCGGTCGGATTGTTGGGGTTGATTACGAGGATACCGACCGTCTTCTCGCTAATCTTGGACCTCAGGTCGTCTGTATCAGGTGCCCAATCTTTCTCCTCAATTGTTTCATACTCTACAGGAACACCTCCGAAATATGATACAAACGAGATGTACGGTGGATAGGTCGGGCCAGGCACTAGAAGTTCTGAACCTTTGTTGACAAGCGCACCGGCTAGAAATTGTATCGCCTCAGAAACTCCAGCAGTAGCGATAATCCTAGACGGTTCAACATCGATTCCATTGACTCGTTTCTCCTTCTCGGCTGCGGCTTCCTTGAGTTCATCTAGACCCTCGGAGGGAGCATATCCATTAACGCCCTCTCGCGCGGCATTGCACATGGCTTCCACCATGAAGTCAGGTGTCTTCCAATCATACTT
>JBHLOD010000176.1:0-4432 GCA_048940825.1 Promethearchaeota archaeon
CACATGGAGATAGTCCCCTCCACAATTCTTGGTATCTCTGCGGCACTCATTCCTTTCCCAGAGAGAAATCAGTCACCCCGTAATGTCTACATGGCTGGAATGGCAAAGCAATCAGTAGGGGTTCCTGCGTCAAACTTCAGATACCGTGCTGATACACGTTCTCATTTCTTCCACTATCCACAAGTTCCACTTGTGAAGACACGGGCCATGGATTCGATAGGCTATGAGGAACGTCCAGCAGGTCAGAACTTCATCGTTGCTATCCTGTCCTATGAAGGATACAATATTGAAGACGCCCTCATTATGAACAAGGCCTCTATAGAGAGAGGTCTTGGGAGAAGCACTTTCGCACGGGTCTACGAGAGCGAAGAGCGCAAATATCCTGGTGGGCAAGAAGACAAATTTGAGATTCCTGACCGCAGCGTCAGAGGATACAGGGCATCAGAATCCTATCGGAACCTCGGGGAGGATGGCGTCATTGAAACTGAAGTTGAGGTTCAAGGAGGCGACGTTCTCATTGGGAGGACCTCACCACCAAGATTCCTTGAGGAGTACTCCGAGTTCGAGATAACATCTCCCAACCGTCGTGAAACATCAGTTGCTGTGCGCCATGGTGAGTCGGGTGTGGTAGACAGCGTGATCCTGACTGAAACTATTGACGGCAACCGTCTTGTCAAGGTAAAGGTCCGGGATCTTCGTATCCCTGAACTGGGTGACAAATATGCCTCAAGACACGGTCAGAAGGGAGTCCTTGGCTACCTAGTCCCACAGGAAGATGTTCCCTTCACAGAACACGGAGTTGTTCCTGACCTGATTATCAACCCACACGCAATCCCCAGCCGAATGACTATCGGCCAGATTCTGGAGATGATTGCTGGAAAGGCCGCGTGCGTAGACGGCAAGCAGCAGGATGCATCACCATTCTGTGGTGTCACAGAGGATGAGCTCTTTAACACGCTCAAAGAGCATGGTTTCGAACATACAGGTCGCGAGGTCATGTACTCTGGAATCACTGGCGAGAAACTACTTGCCAACGTGTTTGTCGGCGTGATCTACTACCAGAAGTTGCATCACATGGTTGCGGACAAGATCCATGCTAGAGCCAGAGGTCCTGTGCAGATTCTGACTCGCCAACCCACTGAGGGTCGTGCTAGAGAGGGCGGTCTTCGGTTTGGGGAGATGGAGAGGGACGTGCTGATTGGTCATGGAGCAGCCATTCTGCTGAAAGGTCGACTCCTAGATGAGTCTGACAAGAGCAACATGCTGGTCTGCGAGGATTGCGGTCTCATTGGTGTCTATGACAGAAACAAGGACCAATACTATTGCCCGATATGTGGCACCAACGCCAAAATCAGTAGCGTCGTGGTATCATACGCTTTCAAACTTCTCATACAAGAGATGATGTCACTGGGCCTGGCTGCCAGGCTTCGTCTAAAGGAGATGATCTAATGATTACCGGACTGACAACCAAGAAGATTGATGCAATTGAGTTTGGCCTCCTCAGCCCAGAGGACATCCGGAAGATGTCTGTTGCACAGATAGTTGTCGCAGATACATATGACGAGGATGGATATCCAATTGAGTCGGGGATTATGGATCCACGGCTGGGGGTCATTGACCCTGGTCAGAGATGTAGAACCTGTGGAAACAGAGTTGGCAACTGTCCCGGGCATTTTGGCCACATCGAACTTGCGAGGCCTATTATGCATGAGGGCTACGCCAAAGTCATTCACAAGGTTCTTCGCAGTATCTGCAGGGAGTGCAACAGGATTCTCCTGACAGACGAAGAGATTGAGTACTACAACCGACTCTTCAAGAGATACCCTGAGATTGGTCAGAAGACTGCCAACCTATCCAAGGACATCCTCAAGCGGGCTGCAAAGGCAAAGACATGTCCACATTGTGGAGAAGAGCAGCTGAAGCTGAAGCTTGAGAAGCCCACCTCAATCTATGAGGTTGGTGAGGCAGGTTCAGTCCGTCTTACTCCCATCGACATCAGGTCCCGTCTAGAGAACATCTCCGATGAGGACTATGCGCTATTAGGTATCAATGCCAGTGCTGCAAGGTTGGAATGGGCTATTCTTACGGTTCTGCCAGTTCCTCCAGTCACTGTTCGTCCATCAATTACGCTAGAGTCTGGAGTACGATCTGAGGACGACCTCTCACATAAAAGCATAGATATAATCCGAATTAATCAAAGACTCCGTGAAAATTTGGATGCTGGTGCTCCCCAGCTCATTGTTGAAGACCTCTGGGAGCTGCTTCAATACCACTGTACGACCTATTTTGACAATGGTGTGAGTGGAATTCCTCCGGCTAGACACAGGTCAGGCCGCGCCCTGAGAACTCTTGCACAGAGACTGAAGGGCAAAGAGGGACGATTCCGTTCAAACCTGTCAGGCAAGCGTGTTGACTTCTCAGCCCGTACAGTCATCTCACCTGATCCCAACCTTAGCATGAACGAGGTCGGCGTACCAGAGCAGATTGCTAGGATTCTTACGATTCCACAGAGGGTCACCGAATGGAACATCGAAGAGATGAAGGAGCTGGTCTTTCGTGGTCCAGATAGGCATCCAGGTGCAAACTATCTCATTCGTACAGACGGGCGAAGAGTGGACTTGAGATTCGTTAAGGAGCGCTCCATAATCTCAGACACAATTGAACCGGGTTTCATTGTAGAACGACATCTGGACGATGGCGACATTGTACTGTTCAATCGTCAACCATCACTTCACAGAATGTCAATCATGGCTCACGAAGTACGTGTGATGCCATACCGTACCTTTAGACTGAGTCTATACGTGTGTCCTCCTTACAACGCAGACTTTGATGGCGACGAGATGAATCTTCACGTGCCACAGTCTGAAGAGGCACGGGCAGAAGCACGGGTCCTAATGAGGGTCCAAGAACAGATACTGTCCCCACGTTACGGCGGTCCAATTATCGGCGCTCTTCAGGACTACATCTCCGCGGCCTTCTTGCTGACTCGAAAGTCAAGCCTGTATACTGAGAATCAGGTGAATCAGCTCCTAGCCACAGGTCAGTTCACAGGAGAGCTTCCACCTCCTGCCATCCATAGTCCCGTGAAGCTATGGACTGGAAAGCAGATATTCAGCATGTTCATTCCTGAGGGAATCAATATCTCGTTCAAGGCTAACGTATGCCGGAAGTGCAATGTCTGCACCAAAGAAGACTGTCCCTACGATTCCTACGTCGTGATACGAAACGGCGAACTACAGTTTGGAGTTGTTGACGAGAAGGCCTTTGGAGCTGGTGAGCCAGACTCATTGTTCCATAGGATAATCAAGGAAGAGGGTTCCACCGCAGCACGTGTCTTCATGGACTCAGTTGGACGACTTCTTGTACGCCTGATTACTGATAGGGGCTTCACAATGGGTCTTGATGATGTGACTCTACCTAGAGAGGCCGACCAGCGAATCAAGATCATCCTCGAAGAGGCAGACCACAAAGTGAACCAGCTAATTGAAACCTACAAACGAGGAGAGCTTGACCCCAACCCTGGGCAGACGCTCTTGGAAACGTTAGAGCAACGAATCATGGCCACCCTTGCCGAGGCCAGAGACTCAGCCGGTGCAGTTGCCGGCGAACATCTCGGTCTCGAGAATGCAGCAGTCATCATGGCTCAGACAGGAGCACGGGGGTCAAGGCTGAACCTGTCACAAATGGCTGCAGTAGTCGGACAACAGGCTGTACGTGGAGAAAGAATCAGTAGAGGCTACATAGGCCGAACCCTTCCGCATTTTGAGAGAGGTGATCTAGGAGCTCGTGCCCGAGGGTTTGTGACCTCCAGCTACAAGAGCGGTCTTGACCCAATTGAATACTGGTTCCACGCAGCAGGAGGTCGCGAGGGCCTTGTAGACACCGCAGTTCGCACCTCGACTTCCGGCTATATGCAGAGGCGGCTCATGACCGCACTACAAGACTTGAAGGTGGAAACCGATGGAACGGTCAGAACAGCACCTGGTCGCATTGTACAGTTCCGCTTTGGAGACGACGGGGTCGACCCAAGTAAATCAGACCATGGACGGTCAGTGAACCTAGACATAGCAATTGAGAAGGTCCTAGGCAAGTCGAAGGTGAAGTAGCGGAGGAGATGAGAAATGTCGAAGAGTACCAAGACCGCAAAGAAGACGACTTCAAAGAAGACTGCAGAAAAGGCAAAGAAGACCACCGCGAAACCAAAGAAGAAGACGACCAAGCCAAGAAAGCCAAAAGCTACTGTCGAGAGCATCGAGAAGCACATGGAGCAACGTCTTGCCAAGATACGAGATGAACGCCGACTTCCTCCCAAGGTCTTGATTGAACTTGACGCCAAGATTAAGGAACACAAGCTGACGAAGAAGGAGTTCGACGAGATTTGTGACAATGTAATCTCGTCCTATGAGATGTCACTTGTTGAACCTGGGGAGGC
>JBHLOD010000177.1:0-4426 GCA_048940825.1 Promethearchaeota archaeon
GCCCCAGTGTGAGTCCATCGGGCCAGTGTCATTGTTCGGATTGCTGAGCACATATGTTGGGCTCATGAACGCGCCGACTTCATAGGTCATCGCCATGATGAATGGTGGGTAGGGGCGTTCCAGGTTAAACTGTATAGTGTAAGTGTCCAGCACAACAATTGCACCTGAGTTCGCCCGCCAGTCATCAAAGGCGATTCCGAACTCGTCCGATTTCGTGCCGTTGACCCAGGCTACAAGCTCCAAGGACTCTCCGCCACTGAGCGGCTCAATTATCATCCACACAGGACCCCTGACGGCAAATATCTTTACAGCCCTCTCAATATTCCATTTGACACAACTCGCGTTGAAGGGAGTTCCATCATGGAACGTGATTCCTTGGCGCAGTGTTATGTTGTATTGTTTGCCGTCTGCCGATATCACCGGAGCAGCCGAAGCTAGTAGTGGAATCGTAGGTTCAGTATTGTTCGAACCCCACGGATACGTGTAGAGCGTTTCGTAGATGTTGAAATGTAGGTTCGAGGCACCAGCGGCGTAATTGACATGTGGGTCCATACAGTCAGGATCTCCTCCTACCTCAAAGATGAGTTCGTCAGGAGGCGTAGTCCTTGGTTGAGATACCAAGACATAGAGAATTCCTGTTCCACCAATCACTATGATAATAACAACACCTACTACAACGGCCTGATTCCTCTCCATTTCAGCAATCTCCTCTCACGACTAACCAACCTCCTCGTTTAGAGCGCTTCCACGCACGACGAAGTTGGAATCCTGTATAATAGAGATAGGTAGTATATCAATTCGACTCCCCATCAAGAAAGTGCGGCAGAATGACTCGCACAACACTCACAATGATGGCAAAACGCCATCATAGCCCACTTGTAACATGGCACCATAACACTTATTACTAAGTATACGTAATACTATTACGTCTGTCGTGAATCGTTTTGGATTTGCGAGGACGGAGGCAGGAAAAAATGACGTATAAAATCAATGCAAACATTCGAGTAAGGCAAAGTGCAACCACGACATTCGCAGCGTGGAATTCGTTGCGTGGCTTTGGTCGCGCTCTTGCAGGAGCAATATCGATTGTGGCTCTGCTCGTGCCCATATCGATTATACCGGGTCTGGTGGTGCTTGTGCTGCCAGCAGAGATCTACCTGTTCGATTGGGTATACTCCGAGGTCAAGAGAACTAAGAACAAGGGACCGGTCCATTCGAAGGTCCTTGAGTACAATGAAACCTCCGCTGAGGCCGAGGCAGAGAAGGAGCGGATCGTGACCCAGAGGGTCTATCCTCCCTTTGCTGCTTGAACGACCACAGACTGGAGAATTGACGATTGACAGAATCACTGACTACGGAAGGGCGATTCAAGAAACTTAGCAGAACAAGATTGGGATGCCAGGCCTCACGAGAATCTGGTTTCTCGCCCTTCCTTCCTCCTTGGGAATCGATGAGAATGAATATAGCCTGGCATCTCTCCTCTTTTTTCTGATCCGCGGGATTCTAATCTGCGGAGGGCGCAATCAAACAATTTATATGCTAGTAACGTAATACTATTACGTGATAGCATATTCAAGTGCTACGATGTCGCACATCGAAACACGGGTGAGAACACACATGTCAGGCAAAGAACGAAAGTCAAAGAGTGCCGCCAAACTGAGTCTGAGAGAAGAGCTCCTAGGGGAGATCTCAGCAGAGGAGTTCGGCCATAAGAAGCGACAGGTCTCAGTCATGACCCGCATGAATGAGGATATCGTTGAGATTCTAGATGCTCTAGTGGAGCTTGAGATATTCAAGAGCAGGTCCGAAGCAGTCGCCGCATTTGTTGAACAGGTTGTGTCCTCTCGACAGAAGATGTTTGAGGAAATGCGAACTCAGGCGCAAGACATAGCTCGTCAGAGGGATGCTGCAAAGCGCCTAGCATATCAAGCGATGCAAGACTCACGCGAATAGACGCTATAGCATTTCAGACCTCGACCCCATCCAAACGTGGCGGGTCTGAGTTTGGCCTAAGGATAGCCCCACAGGCCGCCTACTACAGCTTTGCTTTTCGAAGACCTCATAAGAAGCTCGCAGACCATTCGACTTCGCTGTGATTCATGTGAGAGAAACCAATGTCTTGTTCATCTGGGAAGTCCGCGATGAGTTGCGAGAGTTCGTGGAGAAAGGACTTGAGGGAATAGAGCATGTCAAGTTGATCTTTCCCGAAGACGCAGATGAATCCACGCTATTGGGAATTGCACACTTTGCTGACATCTTGGTCGGTTGGAGACCCTCCAGGGAACTGCTTGACGGAGCAGAACGGCTAGAGCTTTTCATCAATCCTGGCGCAGGAGTTCAGCATCATATCGATACGTTCCGAGAGATCAATGAAACCAGAAAGGTCACTCTGGTAAACGGACATGGCAACTCCTACTTCACGGCCCAACATGCTGTGGCACTGTTGCTCTCACTTACGAACAAGATCATCCCACACCACCAATGGATGTTGGAAGGCCACTGGAGAAGAGGAGATGACCATGCACAGTCGATGCCACTTAGAGGGCGAAAGGTGGGCCTCTTGGGATACGGCGCAGTCAACAGCAAGGTTCATGAATTCCTGTCAGGGTTTGACGTCGAGTTTTCCATCGTGAAGAGGAGTTGGACTGGTGACGAGGTACTTCCAACGCCGGCTGCAAAGTACACACAGTCGGAGCTCAAGGACTTCCTCCGCGAGATAGACACGTTGATAGCTGTCGTCCCCCTGACCAGGGAAACCGAGGGAATGCTGGGCCTGGATGAACTAGAGGAACTGGGACCTGATGGGCTGCTAGTCACACTGGCCAGGGGTGACGTCATTGATGAGAAGGGACTCTACACTGCTCTCAAGGACGGGTTGATTGCTGGAGCCGCGATCGATGTGTGGTATGACTACAAGCCAGAGCCTGATGAAGAAGGAAGACTGTATCCATTTCACTATCCGTTCAACGAACTGGACAACGTAATTATGTCTCCTCATCGGGCCGCGTCACCATTCAGCGACCTCGAGAGATGGAACGAAGTCATTGAGAACATCAAGCGCTTCGCCGAAGGGCGAACAGATTTTCTGAACATTGTCGACCTTGAACGAGGATACTAGACCTCCTCTAGCTCCGCTATTGACAAGGTGAGTTTCCTTGGGTTCGCCAAAAGACTGGTTTCGTATCTATGCTGCAGAGGTTCGATTTTGTCGTCCTTCCACTTCTTCAGGACACGCTCAATCTTGTCATGTATCTGCTTCCGGTAGCGAATGGCAACTGAGAAACACTGGAGAACACGGCAGAACCAGTTGTTCTCGGCAAGCACCGGATCCTTGACCTTTACCACGAACTCGCCGCCGATATCTGCAAACTTGCTGTCTATCTCTGCCACAGTCTGACCTCCGTTCAGACGGACTACTCGGAAGTCGTCACCAAAGGTGGCTCGCTTCCCCTCAATCCTGAAGACTTCAAACGTACCCTCAGGGCCCAAGATTAGGAATCCATAGGTTTCTGTGGCAATCCCACTTCGTTGGACTTGCTGGATTCGAGTCATTATTTCAATACCGTCAACCAGAACAACAAAGGACACCATGGGGTCGTCAGTTGCGTAGCTCAGTGCGTAGGACTCTGCTACAATCTCCTCAATGGTGGCAAGCCAAGCGCCGCTGTCTGAGAAGAGCTTCACCACAAGCCTTCGGGAACTCTCATCCATCTCGCCGGACCACAGCGAAGAGCGGAGAGTTATGAACCCTGACTTCTCCATGCGACCGAGCTTCTTTCGGTCTCTGTCCAACTTGGCTTCCTCTATCTTGCCGATGATATCGGAGTCCTTTGTGAATTGACGACTCTTCGACCTCCAGACCTCAACCTGTCTTAGACCAAGCTCATCACCGTGAAGTCCAGTGCTATACAGGTCCTGAGACATGATACGATACTTGGGACCTACTTTTCGTTCCTCCTTATCTTTAGGCATGCCAAACACCTCTTGAGAGAGATATAACCAATCATGGAATGTTCGGATACATGATAAGTGTTCGCGATAGGTTGCAGCTTCGGCGGTTGTTGCTTCACCCGAAAGCTTCAAACATGACATGTTCACCGGCAAGAACATGAAACTCGGTGAGATCTATCGACTAATCGTAGACATGGGAATCAAAGCAGATCCCAGAGGAGAAGAGAAAGTCAAGAGAATACTCGAACAGTCAAAGAAGAAACTAGAAAAGCTCGAAGGCAAGAAGAAGGAACTAGCCGACAAGGACAAGGAGTGGAATCCGTACACTGACTGTCGACTCCATTATGGGGAGGAAGACAGAGAGATCAATAGCGTTCTAGTTGGCATAGACATCGGGACTGGAGAGATTGTGCTAGCGGACAGACTCACAGAGAAAGGGACGACGATTGACCTGGTTTTGGCCCATCACCCCCAC
>JBHLOD010000178.1:0-4405 GCA_048940825.1 Promethearchaeota archaeon
ACTGGAGGCGAGCTATGGGGACTCATGTGGTGGGGGCCCGTCTTTGCACCGTTCCTGTTGATAGCCGCCTTCATACTCCGATACATCGACATTGATCCTGATTTTGAGTCTTTGTCTGCCAAGAAAGAGGAGTCTGAGATTGCGTGAACGTTGAGTACATTCCTGGAGCTGAGCCGCTCTATGTGGCGGGTAGTGATACTGGTTGTCTTCTGCTTCACGGTTTTGGAGGAGGAACCACGTGGGATTTGAAAGAGTTCGCCAATCTCCTACATAGACGAACAGGAATGACGATTTGGCTGCCAGCCCTGAGAGGATTTGGAACAAGACCAGAAGACCTCTACAATGTCACCTTCAACAATTGGCTAGCCGATGCCCGTGCTGGTATTGACAGACTGAAGCAAGAATGCAGTAGAGTGTTCATCGTAGGCCATAGCGGCGGGGGCCTGCTAACCTTGCTCTTGGCGTCTGAACGGGAAGATATCAGAGCTGTCGTCACTTGGGCCGCCCCATTCGCGGTACAGTATCGCCTCATAGCGTTGCTTCCAATCATCATTAGAATACCCCTTCTAAGACGTGTTATTCCAGAGAGATACCCTACGGATCCGTCGGGAAAGCTTAGGGAGCAAGGATGGATTGGATATGATTGGATTCCGCCCATCGTAGGTCTCGCTGCACGGGAGGGAATGAAGCGGGTGAAGAGATCTCTTTCAAAGGTTACTTGCCCGGCGTTCATAATCCAAGGTTCTGAGGACAAGGCCGTGTCAGAGAATAGTGCCGAAAGAATATACGAGGCAATCGGATCAGGACGAAGAGAAATCTGGATTGTGGAAGGAGCAGGCCACGCAATCATGAATCACGAATTGACCAAGGATGAGTTGTTTACGCGCACCATAGATTTCCTTGAAGGCTCCTAATTACCTGCCATGCAATAACACGTTTGGATTGAGAGTACTTACAAATGAGAGAAGGCGCAATCCCGCTGCTCACCTTGACTATGGAGATTATTGGGTTCGTAGATAACCGCTTTCTAGTGGCAGGCCAACTGCCACTCGCTTTGTGTATGCAGTGTCGTTGAGAGGTTTCTCCCAAGGAACTAGAGTTCCCCTTTGATTCATATCCAAGAAGTCATTAAGGCAATCTATCAGCTCAGGGCCTTGAGAGAGTATGATTGAACGGTCCGAACTTGAAACCTGGACTTGGATTCTGAAGTACTGGGTGATTATATTCCCAATTCTTCTCATAACAGGTCTTATTCTCAGCCAGCTGGGAAACCCCTCCTACTACTGGATTCCATTCGTCTTGGGCGTTCCTCTGACAATCATCCCAGTCACCTATCGCAACTTGGTTGGAGGAGGATGCAGTCTGAGACTACAGATGTGTGCTCTTGTGAAGGGAATGACAGCAGGCATAGTCTTCCTCTTTCTCTCGATGGCTGCGGACTACTATATCTGGAACGTCCTGGGTGTGTACCTCGGCTGGACTCCGCTTGCTTCAACCTTCTCAATGTCTATCATCTACCAGCTGTGGTTCTTCAGTGGAGTAGTGGGCGGCTTCGGTGCCAGAATCATGGAAGTCCGAGGGCAATCTAGAGGCGTCGATGGAACACCGAGGGTAACAGTGCTCGAATAGTCCAGTCTGACCTGCTCCAGCGGGCCGCGGTAAGAAAACAAGGTCAGGAACGGGCCCACAGCTTACATATTACGTAGAACTAGCTCTGCATTTCATCCCCCACATTTATTTATTACATTGAACCTACGATTTTGTAACCACATGGAGTGGAAAACCAAATGGGAAAAGGTCTCGCACTACTTGGACTCATCCTGATCATTGTAGGGATTCTACCTTTGTTTCTACCAATGCTAGGGATTGCTCAGCTTGCCGTGCTTACTGATGCTCTCACGACTGGCCTCGGTCTGTACTCTATAGACCTCGCAGGCTACCTCTTCTCCGAGTTGATGCTAATCCTAATCGGACTAGGATTCATCCTACTCGTTGTGGGAGCAATGAGGTAGGCCCACATTCATGCGGATGGCTCTGAAGATATATCCCACTTAGGGGCGGATACCACATGGGCCCGGTTTGCGGGGGGGCAACCGGTCTAGTGGTAACTAGCATCTAGTTCACCTGAGAACAATGGGTCCGCGAGGGCTCTTTGACCATTCTCTTCATATGTGGGAAGGCCGGCAATAGGACCATTGCAGGAGGTCTTCCTAATCTATCGCCTGAAAACTGAACAGATTCGCTTGAATCACCTACGGAAACAGTATGCCCTTGACACAAAGAAGCCCACGTTCTACGATATTGCCAGGGAGCAGTTGGGGCTGCATTCTACTGACTATTGGACCCCTTACCTCTCAGTCTGGGCGAGGATAGGACACTATGATGCACGTGAGATCTTCAGATCCTTGAACTGCGGAAACCGTGTTGTCAGACTTAACGCGTTTCGAACTACGGTTCATGTTGTCCACGTTGATAATCTGCCGCTATTGATTCGTGCTACGGGTCCGCTCCTCTACAAGAGAATGCGTCAACACCCCGATATCAAGGGGCTCAGTGATCAGGAAGTGGAGACCCTGACCGATAGTGTACTCACCATCTTGGAGGACGGCCCCAAGACTATGAGGGAGATAAAGAAGCTACTACCGGACCAAGCAAAGAGGATTCGACCTCTCTTCAGCCTCGCCGCAACGACCGGGAAAGTGATTAGGGCTACCGCAAGCCACGCGAGGAATCCGACCACTGCGTATGCTCTGGTTGAGAAGTGGATTGATGGATTCATACCTGCCGACATATCAGAAGAGGAAGCGCTCAGCGAAGTGATTCGGCTCTACGTCAGGAGATTTGGACCCGTATCCATCGATGATGTTTCTTGGTGGATACCGACGACGAAGACCAGAACTAAAACGGAGATTGAACGGTTGTCCGATGAGATTGTCCGAGTCGAGGTTGACGGAGAAGAAAGATACATGTCTGCGGATGATGCAGAGGTGACGGCATCACTTGAGTCCTCAGCCGACCCAATAGTGTGGTTTTTGCCATATGAAGACTACCTACCAAAGGCCTTCATCATAAGAGACTGGTATATGAGCGAAGAACTCAAGCCTATGCTCTTTCCTGAACTTAGGGAGCACTACTGGCCGCCAGATATGTCAACGCGCGACACAAAGGCTAGTAAGTCCACAAATACCTCAGGAGAGATTCGTCCCACGGTCTGGATTGACGGAGAAGCGGTGGGACGCTGGGAATTGGAGCCGAGCGACGAAAAACAGAGGGTAGTGTTCAAAATCTATCGAGAAGTCCGTCCTAAGTATGGTAATATTATTTCTGAGAAAGCTTCAGAGCTGGAAGACTTCGTGAACACGCAGTTGGTGCCCATATCGAGCTCAAAATGAAGCAGTTTCCTCACCAACAGCTACCGAGGCTTTTCAGGTCATGCACGTGCACCCTGACCTGGAAGGGTGTCCTCTTCCACTCTCTCGAGGCGAACGTGATGAGAATAGGAAAGCACGCAATCATCGGAATTCTTGCGATGTTACTGATAGGCCTTATTGCAGCTCCTACCCCTGGAGCTTTTTCGAAGTCGGATGTGAAGAACGATCTGTCAGCCTCATCAGAGTCGGATCAAACACTACAGGAAAAGGGTCCAGTTCGGAGTAAGGTCTTCAGCGCATCTGCAGAGCCCATAGAAGGCGTGCTTGATCCTATCGGGATAAAGCAGTCAGGTTATCAGACAACGGACTTGGCAAGAGGTAGTGCGGATGTAGGAGCAAGCACTGCGAGGAATATCACCATTGATGAAGCAGATGGCTGGTTTGTGAATAACACAGCAGTTGAGGTTTCGAGCCTCAAGCGCCTGTATTGTGCGAATGGAACATTCGACGATGGAACCGACCCATGGACGAATTATAGCTACGACGGCGGATCAAATACGCAGCTTCATTCGTATAATTCGTCGGGAGGATACATTGTTTGCAGGAATATGGGCAACTGGAATCCGTCATCTGGAGGTTCGTATCTTCATTCCTCCGGCAGCGAGGTGGGATGGGAACAGATAGCGAACAACACACCTGCAGAGCTAAGCTTCAGACTTGAATTCGACTTTCGATATCCGACAGGGCCAATTGATCCAGATGGAGACGACGCATTTGGTGGAGATGTAGGTGTCTTTTGGGAATTGGACTCAGACAACTTCTATGAGGGCTGGTATTGGCCTATGCAGCAACTCGACTCAAGAGAGACATGGTACTCGGTCAGTCAGGAGTATACGCTCTCTGTTGCAGACAGCGAGTTGGCTGTACGTGTAGGTCTGTACCTTGCTGGAAACGTCAGAGTGTACAATCTCGACTATGATGATGATCCACTGGGACTGCCTGATGGTTGGGAGAACGCACAGAATGTCACTGTG
>JBHLOD010000179.1:0-4404 GCA_048940825.1 Promethearchaeota archaeon
GCTCTGTATCGTAACGAACAGTCCCCAAAGGTGTTTCCCAATTGTCATTGCAGACAGCGACCCTTGAACCAGTTCCGTAGTGATTCGGTCCGAGGATTACGATGTGGTCTGGCTTCCCATCTTCGTAAATCCTAAGATAGCTGTGAGCTGCAGGCATTCCAGAATACACATACCCGGCATGGGGCGATATCACAGCTCTCAGGAATCTTGAAGTCCCGAAGTTACCCTCAGGAAGTCTGCCTGGTCCAAGTCCTTTGAGGAAACTGTTCTTGATACGCTGGTTGAGTAGCTTCACTTCTCCTTCGTAGAATCTTCCAGCAACTACAGGCATCCGAACCATGTGAATCCCAGCATGCTCTCTTGCACGGTCTGAGAAAAGCCTTTGCTTGGCCAGCATTCTTCAAGCGGGCTTGACAAGTCGGCTCAACTGAGCAGTCACCTCGTCCAACTTCACCTGCGTAGTTTCCTTCGTGGACATGTCCCTAAGGCTAACCTCACCTTTTTCCAAGTCTCGCTGGCCAACAATGACTACGTACTTGGCCTTCATGTCGTCAGCCTGCTCTAGCAGCTTCTTCAGAGGTCTGTCCATGACATCAACCACTGATGAAATACCAGCTCCTACCAATTCGTTCTGAATCGCCATAGCGTACTTCACCATGGGTTTCTTAACGGGCGCAAGAAAGACGTCCAGACGAATCTCCAACATTTCATCTGCTCCCTTTGCCATGAGTATGTCGATGAGTCTGTCAATGCCTATCGAGATTCCCGTGGCTGCGGTTGGTGGTCCACCGAATCTCTCTATGAGAAGGTCATAGCGACCTCCGCCTCCAAGAGAGCCGACCTTGGGTTTACCCAGGAACTCAACCTCAAAAACAGGGCCTGTGTAGTAGTCTAGTCCTCGCGCAAGAGACATGTCGAACTCTATGAATTCCTCTGCTTTGCTCTGCTCAAAGATCTCAGCCATCATCCTGAGCTCCTCCACCCCTTCAAGACCAGTTTCCGAACCTGCCAAGAGATTCTCGAATTTCTCAAGGATGCTTGCGCTGCTGCCCCGGAGTTCAATCGCATCCAGTAGGAATTCACTCGCCTTTGCCCCAATGCCACGTGTTTGAAGTTCTTCTCTCACTCCATCTCGCCCGATTTTGTCGAGCTTGTCGATTGCTCTGAAGCACTCAAAGGCGAGTTCGTCACGGACTCCGGCCTTCTCCGTAAGACCTCTCAGCACTTTTCGGCTGTTGATTCTGATGACATAGTCACTACCTAGTACTCGTCTGTAGTACTCGATGGCAACTAGGACGACTTCAGCATCGGCCGCAGGACTACTTGACCCGATGATATCTACATCAGCTTGGGCAAACTCCCTGTATCTTCCCGGTTGTGGTCTGTCATATCTCCAGGCCTTGCCTAGTGCATACCTTCTGAACGGCTTGGGGAGATGGGGGTTTGATGCAGAGATTCTGGCTAGAGGAACAGTCAGGTCGAATCTCAATCCAACGTCTCGGTCACCCTTGTCCTTGAACTTGAACGTTTCGGCCTCTATCTCTTCTCCCCCTTTTGCTGACAGGGTCTCCCAGAGTTCCATTACCGGAGAGTCAAGTGGCTCATATCCGAAATGACGGAAGACTTCAGCAGCGGTAGTCATTAGGTACTCTTTGATTCTCATCTCAGGACCCATCAGGTCTCTCATACCTCGTACTGTCCTCAAGTCTGACATTCTGAAATCCTCCAAAAACTGTCTAGGAACGGATCAACGGGGTTGGCGGCATAGAATCCACTATCTAAGTCATCCAGGCAGATGAACTAGGCCACCAGCATTCACCGTTGTCACCGACATCGACTCATTAGAGTTCTACTTTAAGTCTTGTGCTTCTGAGGCCTTGAATGCACGCCAAGTGTTATACGACCGGGACTATTCCGACAGCAAGCATGATAATGAAGAGGACGACTCCCACAGTCATTATCAACGAATCCTTGGCGATAAGCTTCACAAGGCCTGTTTCGCGGTCGGAAAGGTACGCGTACACCACTTTGTTCAAGACAGATGTGGTTGTCGCTATGATAACCGCCAAGACTGCCGTGGAGAGTCCAATCGTCGCACCAGCAAAACCAATCCCGACTGTCGCCACGATAGCCCCCGCAGAGGCAAACCCTCCTAGTAGAGCGGCCACGAGAATTCCGGCATCTGCATACACACTCTGCAGAAAGAGCGAAAGGAAGGATACGGCAGTGAATACGACAGCAAATCGAATTGCCGCCCCGAACTCAAATGGAGACCCTAAGGCTGACTCGAGCTCTCCCTCTTCTATGTGATTTTGGCGTCTGCTTTCTCTGACCATTCTGTAGACAGCACCTGCAACTAGAATCGCAAGAGGAATGATGTAGTACCTGAATATCTGAAGTGATGGATCAAGTATGACTACGATGACACCGTTTCTTAGAATCATCGCAACATTCGCGAGAATCGCCGACAAAGCGATCCTTCCGGGGAATCGTCTGCTCGTCTTCACATGGAACTCGGCGAGACTTGAAACAGTGGCTTCACTGTTCGCAAACCCGCCGAAGAACCCAAAGACCACCGGTCCACGGCTCCCAAATTTCTTGACAAGAATGTAGTTCACGAAGCTTATCGAAAGGAGAATGATTACAAGAAGGTAGATTTGAAGTGCAGGAACCATAACAGTTCCGATCTGCACGGTTTCGGGAATAAGCGGCCAGAAGAATAGAATCAAAACCCCTAGCTCAGCCGCACTAATCATTTCCTCTCGGCTGATGACCGCTACTACGGCTTGAAACTCTTGCTTGAAACCGAGAACCAGAAACACCAAGAAAGCAACCGTCATTGCGAGGACTTGCAATGGACCGATGAGTTGTCCAGGTGCAGGAGCGTCGTCGAGGCCCACAAGAACGCCCAGCATGAATGCTATGGCCAGGACGATGGAGGTGGTCATTCCCTTTCTCATTGTCTTGAACATCTTGTAGGTGATTTGAACGCCAATCAGAATCGTTGATACTGCCACTGCATACACGAGAACTATCATGTTGCCTGTCACGGTGTACGTATAGGCAGTGATGGTACCGAAGAGGCTCAAGAGCCCAAATGACCTCACGCCCCCAGTAGATTCCTGTACCATTCGCTTTTGGCGTTCGAGCCCGATTAGTGCTCCAACGGCGAATCCAATCAAGAATCTAACGACAATATCAGGGCTGAGGAGAAGTTCTTGCATAGTCGATCACTGCTCCATGAACAGGACCTATACAAGCAGCCTGTAGTCCATTTAAGACGTTGTATCCTTGCAGTGTGAAGGAAGAGAAATGAGAAGGAGATGAGGCAAGACTCAGTCTAGCCTCGTACTCTCCAACAATATTGATAGTGGGATGTCAAAATGCTCCCCAGTCGGCAAAGTCCTGCGGACTGTCATTGGTAAGGCCTTAGCGCGCAGCTCGGCTTCGGCCAAGGAGAAGAGTCCAGTTGGTGCTGCTTTCTTTCCTATGAGGACTGGTGCACCCATGGATATCTGAAGTGCTCTCGCTCCAATAATCCGCGCTTTTTCGAATTTGGTAAGCCACTTTGGACCGACAGGTATGCCCTTCTTCATCTTGTCATCCTCAAGGCCTGTCTTGAGACTTGACCTGATCTCCGCCTTGGCAATCTCTTTTGCCGGAGGGAGTTCGTGGACTTCGGGCTCAGGTTCCGGAGCCTTCTTTCTCTTAGCCTTCTTGCCCTTGGTTGTTAGGTCAATGACTCCGGCATCGACATCTTCTTTGAGCTTTGCTGCAGCCTTGACTACGTCCTCGGCCTTGGCTGGGCTCAGTCCCGGCACTGATGCGGCCAGCTCTTCGGGTTCTGCTACGGAAACCTTTCCAAGGTCACTGAAACCTGCTTCGACGAGCTTCTGTGCAGTCTTTGGTCCAACCCCTGGGATGTTCGTCATGATTTCGACGTTGTCCAAAGTGTCTTGGGCTTCTTCTGCTTCGGTCTTGTCTTTCTTCGAGCCTTCTGGCATAAGCACACCTGCTGTCCGTTGCGTTTGACTATCTCTAGTCGTCGTCGCTATCGAAATCGCCCTCTGGACCGCCGCCGGGACCACCTAGTCCGGCACCCTTGGAACTGATGACATCATCAATCTTCAGTATCATTTGGGCTGCTTCGGCTGCAGACATCACAATCTGTCTGTTGACGAGGGCTGACTCAACTACGCGGGCCTTCTTCATGTCATCTACTTTGCCCTTATCAATGTTGATTCCGTGAGTGATTTTGCCTTCGGTATGGGCCGACCTTAGGCTCACTAGGACGTCGATAGGATCTAGCCCTGCGTTCTCTGCTAGTGTTGAAGGTAGTGACTCAACGGCATCAGCGAAGGCGTTCACCGCATATTGCTCTCTGCCCTCAAGTGTGTCTGCAAA
>JBHLOD010000180.1:0-4400 GCA_048940825.1 Promethearchaeota archaeon
GCCTTCAACGCGATGTCGACACTCTATCGGGAGATTGGAGACTGCTTCAAACCTCCTGAAACGTTGAAGAATCTCGTTGACTCGGGAGCCATCGGCATGAAATCCAAGAAGGGTTTCTACGACTACGGTGCCGAAGGACCTGAACCAGAGGCGCCTAAGGGAGCAGATGCCGGATGGATTGTGCAACGACTCAACATGCCCGCCATCCGTGAGGCGATGATTCTCGTCGACGACGATATTGCCACCGAGGAGGACATCGACATGGCCATGAAGCTGGGTGCAAGCTGGCCAATGGGTCCATTTGAGATGGCCGACCAGTACGGAATTGACAAGGTTCGCGAATTCATCGAGAAGCTCGAGAGTGAACTGGGCGAGTGCTATAGCGTTCCGAAGTACCTAAAATAGACTAGAAGCACAGGGCATCAAGCCCTGGCTTCCCCCATTTTTCTTAGATTGAATCTTCAATTCTCAAAGGTGCGTTTCAGGAACGGATTTTTAAGTAGGTCGTTATCCTCTCAGCTCAGATTCACACTTAGGTGATTGAGATGCCAGAATTCGAAACAATGTTGTACAGCAAAGAAGGCTCATTTCTGTCTCCTGTCAAGAACACAGCGGTAATCAAGTTCAACAGACTTGACGCACTGAATGCAATCAACGATCAGTTCCTGCAGGACTTCAGTGATGCTCTGGATGAAGCTGAGAAGGATCCAGACATTCGTTCCATCGTTGTAGCATCAAACCATGACAAGGTCTACTGTACAGGTGCCGACCTGAAGATGGCTCAGACACTTCTGAGTGATCCTGACAATGTGGGCGATCTTGTTGCCCAAGGCCAGCAGATCCTTGATCGGCTAGCGACCATACCAAAAGTCACCATTGCCGCAGTCAACGGTTTGGCTCTTGGGGGAGGTCTTGAGATTGCCTTGGCTTGCGACATCCGGATTGCCGAGAAAGAGGCCAAGTTGGGTGCTCCGGAAGTTAGCCTAGGGCTAATTCCAGCCTGGGGCGGCTGCGCCCGATTGCCAAGGGTTGTTGGTCTTGGCAAGGCCATGGAGCTTATTCTTACCGGGGCGCAGGTGACTGCCGATGAGGCGCTTGCAATGGGTCTGGTGAGCAAAGTTGTCACAAAAGACGAGCTCATCAGCCAAGCTCTCTGGTACGGTGCGAAAGTTGGAGGTAATGCTCCCATTGCAGTCAGCCTAGCCAAGAAGGCTACACACATGGCCTTCGAGGACGAGATGGAGGACAATCTCAAGTACGAGGTTGAGGCCTGCGTTGAGTGCTTCAAGACTAAGGACTTAGCTGAGGGTATTTCCGCACTTCTTGAGAAGCGTCGTGGCAAGTTCACCGGCGAGTAATAGGATGTTTCTTAGACCCCGGTCTTCCGGGGTCTATCCTCTCTTTACATTGGATTTCTTGGATTGGCCTTCTAGAAGGGACAAGGAATCTAAAGCAAAAACGAAATCTTCCTAATCGTCAACCTTAAGACCTCGTTGACAAAGAAACCGCGAATGTAGATACGTGATTGAAGGAGCCCGCTCTCGTATATGGGGCAGGTTCTCTACACGGAGGAAATGAAATTGGGAAGAAAAGTTGCTGTCGTTGCTGGCGGCCACAGCAAGTTCGGAAAGCGGTACGACGCTACCATGAGGGAGCTTTGTGCCGAGGCGTACAAGCCCATCTATGACGAGGGGATTACGCAAGACAAAATCGATGCTTCTATTCTCTCATATGCTGCATCGCAATTCACTGGTCAGGGTGCCGGTTCAGCTCTCATCGCAGACTACATTGGCCTACAGGACAAACCACACATGCGAGTTGAGTCAGCATGCACCACTGGCACGGCTTCATTAAGAGCAGCATGGGGTCTAGTATCTGCGGGTCTGTATGACGTTATGCTAGTGCTTGGAGTAGAGCAGATGAACCGGGTTTCTTCGGCTACTGCGACAGAGTATATGTCTCAGGCAGGTGATATGCGCTGGGAGTATCCCTTCGGTATCAGCTTCCCTGCATTCTATGCTCTGATGGCTTCGCGATATATGGCCGAATACAACATGGATCATGAAGTCTTGGCGAAGATAGCTGTAAAATCACATCACTACGGAGCGCAGAACCCGAAAGCGCACCTTCCAAAGGAGGTGTCGTTGGAAGAAGCAAATAACGCGGTTCCCATCTGCAGGCCTCTTAATCTCTATGACTGCAGTCTCATCACTGATGGTGCAGCCGGTGTAGTGATTGCAGCTGAAGAGCGAGTGAAGGAGTTTACCGACAGACCGATGTGGATCAGAGGGATTGGCGCAGGAGCATCTGAAATGATGATTCAAGACCGTCCAAGCCTCACTTCGATACCTGGAGCGAAAAGAGCAGGCAAGGCTGCTTTTGAGATGGCTGGACTTGGACCTGAGGACATCAACATGGCACAGGTGCATGACTGTTTCACCATCGCAGAGCTGGTAGCCTACGAAGACCTAGGGTTCGCCGAGCCAGGAAAGGGCCCTGAGCTCGTTGAGAACAAGGAAATCTACCATGATGGGCGCATACCCGTCAACTGTGACGGTGGTCTGAAGAGCAAGGGCCATCCGCTAGGTGCTACTGGAGTATCCATGACGTACGAGATTCTCAAACAGATGCGAGGCGAAGCCGAGAACTCATCTCGCCAAATCAAGGATGTACAGTATGGTCTGGCGCACAACGTTGGCCAGAGTGGGCAGTTTGTCAACGTGTTTATTTTCGAGAGGGGATTCTGATGGCTGAAAAGAAGGAAGTCTATCTTGGATATACGACAGACAAAGCGCTGACTCCATGGTACGCTGAGTGGTTGGCCGCACTTGAACAGGAGCGAATCATGAAGAGCGTCTGCACATCCTGCAAGGCCGAGTACTTGCCGCCCAGGCAGCATTGTCAGAAATGCCTGAGTGTCACAGAGTTTGCAGATTTCACTGAAACCGAAGCAAAACTGGTTTCATACGTCATTGTGGACTTTGCTCCGGAGAGCCTGTCCTCCAAGGCCCCCTACGTAGTGGCCATAGGAGAGTTCCCATCGGGCTTGCGGCTCACTGCGCACATCACGAATCTGATGAGCCTGCCCGAGGTTGGAATGTCCCTCAAACTTGGTTTTGACAGGGTGGATGACAAGAAGGTAACCTATAGGTGGCTAGTATAACCATCGAGAGGGCAACAAGCCCTCTTACTCTTTCTTCTTTGCTCATGAACCGGACCGCTCACCAGTCCTCTCCAGGATCTTGGCCCAATTTGCGAAGAGGGCTACCGCATCCAATGTTTCCAAATACAGCATAGATGCAGCCTTGATGTCGCACCGATCGATCCTCTCAAGTGCTTGGTCGATTATCTCCAGAACGTCAAGGAGTCTTCTCTTCCCCTCGTTGCGTCTGTAATCAGAGAATACAATATACTCTAGGCCTTCTCCTTCCCACGCCTTGAGGAACCTCTTCTGCTCTTCGACTGCCGTGCTCATATCATACGAGCTGGCCAACGAAGTTCTCATTGCTACGAGCGAGTTCTTCCAAATCTCAACTCCGCTCTCTTCCACCAATCTGCCTTCCTCCGGCGCGATGTCTAAAAACGAACTACTAAACAGCTAAATAAATATGAGGTCCAATGAATTGTGTTCATTTCGATGAGCGCCATCTTCAGGTTTGTTGGTTCTTCGTTACTTCTGCTCAAGCTCAAGATTCTGAGTTGACGTTGCCTCATCCCATGTTGCGAATGCTTATTACGTACGCATTGACCAAACGGGCTGGTATCAAGGAGGACAAGACGGTGTCAGAAGAAGATGTATTGTATGAAGCTAAAGACGGTGTTGCCACAATCACAATCAATCGTCCTGACAAGTACAACGCTCTCAACACGTCGGTGGTCTTGAAGCTGCGAGAGTTCTTCGGGAAGGCTGAGGACGACCCGAATGTGAGAGTAGTTATTCTAACTGGGGCAGGTGAGAAGGCATTTGCCGCGGGAGCCGACATATCTGAGTTCAAAGGAAAGGATTCGAAGACAATACGACCCCGCGTGGAGCGTGGACAAGAGCTCACTAAATTCATCGAATCTATGTCTAAACCTAGCATAGCCGCGGTAAACGGTTTCGCACTTGGAGGCGGTTGCGAGTTTGCAATGGCCTGTGATATTAGATACGCATCTGCGAACGCAAAGCTAGGGCAGCCAGAGATCAACTTGGGAGTGATTCCAGGATATGGCGGGACAGTGCGTCTTGCTAGGCTGGTCGGCCTCGGCAGAGCCAAAGAGCTCGTCTTCACAGGAGACCACGTCACGGCAGAGGAGGCACTTCGGATTGGTCTTGTCAACAAGGTCTTCGACTCGATTGATGCCTTAAGGGAGGGAACGATGGAGCTCGCGAAGAAGCTAGCTCTGAAACCAGGAGTTGC
>JBHLOD010000181.1:0-4371 GCA_048940825.1 Promethearchaeota archaeon
AATCCTGGTGTCCACTATTCTCATGCCATGGCCTATGATCCAAGGGAGAATGTGGTTGTGCTCTTTGGTGGGTTCAATGAAGAAGGACAAGAAACCAGTGAAACCTGGATATTCGACTTCGTGACGGAGGATTGGACGGAGGTCACATCTACAACAGCACCAGTTGCCCGGTACGGTCACGCTATGGTCTACGACGAGTTGTCTCAGGGCGTCATCCTATGTTGTGGAAATACCGCCACGCAAGGTCATCAAGATGATACTTGGTTGTTCGATGCCAATCAGACGTGGACTGAGTTGTCCACAGTAGGTGAACCGGCCCGTCTGAAATGGACAGCATATACCTATGATTCCACAATCGGAAGAGTGGTCCTGTTTGGAGGGCAAGTAGGCGATGATGCCACAGATGACCTGTGGCTCTACGATGTGGAGTTGAACACATGGACCGGAGCGTCCCCCGATGTTTCACCTCCTGCGCGAATAAACTCCGAATTGGCATTTGATGAGGCAAACAACATCTATGTGATTCATGGAGGGTTCAATCAGGAATATGGCCTATATGGAGACACATGGGTCTATGATCCAGAAGAGAATACATGGATAGAAATGGGTGAAACTTCATCTGCAGGCACCGGACCGGGAGACCTACTTGTCGTAATATTGATTGCAGCACCTATTGTTGTATCAGTGGCTCTGGCGATCGTCTATCTCAGGCGTAAGTGAAACGGCCATTAGACATCAAACACTCTGGGAATGAAACCAGTGAATGCGAGAGAAGCAGATGCAATGCAAGAGAATGTCTTAAGGGCACTACCTCTCACCCCCTTCTTTTCCCGAGGCGACTGAGAGGTAGGGATTGCGCTGTGCGTGGAGTATATAGTCTATTCTGCTCAGGGCGTTCCAACATCGCTGGCGTGAAGAAGGGGTCGAATCATGAAAATAGATACTCACCTACATCTAGATGAACCTTGGCTGACAGACGAAAAGCTTCGCCAGAGGACAATTGAAGACATCACAGAAAACAGGATAGTGACTTGGGCTCAATCCTGTAGTGTTCCTTCATATGAGAAGATCCTAGAATACTCCAAACAGTCTGAATACGTCTTCCCCTCGTTTGGGATTCTTCCCTGGTACGCCAATGGGTACATGGACAGGCTTGATGTTGTAGGAGAACTCTGTCAAGATGCACTGATGCTAGGCGAGATTGGACTGGATGAGAGCAGCCCCAGAAACGAATCGACCATGAAGGAACAGGACGCGCTCTTTGCAGTCTTCTTGGAAGCAGCAGAGAAACACAACATGATAATGAATTGTCATTTCAGAGGAGGACTAGAAAGAAACGGATTAGAGGTCTTGAAGAGCTATCGAATCAAGAAAGGGATATTCCACTCCTATTCAGGACCGCCTGAAATGATTGACGAAATCACTGACCAGGGGTTCTACATCTCCTACGGTTCTCCTCGCTACGACGATCTTTCGGATGATTTGAGGAAGTACCTAGAAGAAAGGGTTCCGAGAGTCCATGACGATCTACTGTTGATAGAGATAGATGTCCTAGGTAGAGGCGATGCTTTTAGACCGCCCTCCCAAATCTATTCAGGAATATTGAAGCCGATTGCTGATATGAGGAAGACAACACTCGAGGAAATCGAAGCTCTCAATCACAAGAATGTTCTCGGGCTTGTTGAAGATGACCCAAGACTGAAAGACATGGTTGATTTGCTGAATCCCTAGGGTGCCATCTGCGAATATCTCGATGGATTTGACTGCTGCACAAACAAGAGAAATGGACATAGAAGAAGGAGAGCAAATTGCCTTCACTTGAATCGGATCAATGGCTTGTCGGCTATGGGACATTTATCACAAGGGGAACTTGGAAGAAACACCCAAGTTGCAGAATCTGCAGAGTCCCAAGACTCCGACGAGTCTACGACCCGCAAATGGCATGGTTTCCATTCGCAGTGGCTGACCGGCAGGCCGAAATCCTCGCAGTCTGTTTCTTGCTCGATGAGAACCGTCTAGAGTACTATGATAGATACGAAGGTGTAGAACAAGGTCTGTATGAACGAGCCAAGAGAGAGATTCTGATTAAGCAGGACAATTGTACATGGGTTTCCGAAGGAGCTTGGATATACTTACCGACGTCTGGTACGATGCAGCATCCCCTTTTCCCTTGGGAAGACTCAGATGACCGATGGCTGCGCGATGAGATTCGTAAGATGGTCGAATTGCAGGACCCCTTCCCTGAGTTCTTCGTTACAGAGTAACGAGGGTAGGCACGTCCATTATAGCTTTGAGAAGAAAGATATCAGGTATCCGTTTGGATCTTTGAATGTGAATTCTCTGTCACCCCAATTCTTGTTCTCAATGTCATCTATAATCTCTAGCTCATACTTGAACTTAGCATACAATCTATCTACGTCTCTGACTCTGATATAGAACTGCACTCCTGAGCCATCGACTCCTCTTGGATGCAACTTGTGGTGGATGTCTGAGAATGTCTTCCCGATGGCGAAACGGTCATTCCCGATTCGAATGCAGACCCAAGTCGGATTCTCATTATCAGGATAGTATTCCTCGATTTCAAACCCCAAGACATCCCGATAGAACTTGATTGATTCCTCAATATCTGCCGTGTAGATCATTGGTTCCAATTTCATTACTGCCACAGACCCTATTGCATAGAGTGATTCGCGATACCTTCCATATGTCAAACGCAGACGGTATTAGTCCATCGCATGCCTTACGTCTATTCCTGGGAAAGCTATATCGATACGTTCTGTCAATCCTTCGGGCATGCCATACAAAGGAATACTCAGAACTCCAGAGTCCCGTTTTGAGAACCTAAAGGGCTACGCCTTCTCACCAAACTATGTCGAAATAAGCGGGCTACGAGTCCACTATGTCGATGAAGGTCCTCAGGATGTGCCACCGGTCCTCTTGATGCATGGGGAGCCATCATGGAGTTACCTTTACCGGAAGATGATTCCACTCCTCAACGAAGAGGGCCTCCGCACCATCGCTCCAGACTTAGTGGGTTTTGGCCGCTCTGACAAACTCCCTAGGACAAAGGACTATTCGTACCAGATGCATGTCGACATAATGACGGAATTTGTGAAACACCTGAATCTTCAGGACATTACGCTCTTTTGTCAAGACTGGGGGGGTCTAATAGGACTCCGCATTCTGGGAAGCCACCCCAATCGTTTTGGCCGGGTTGTTGCTGCCAATACAGGACTTCCTGCGGCTGGAGGAATCACTGGATGGACTGGTGCCACTGCGTTCAAGCTTCGGCTCCTGCGAGAAGGAAAGGTGTCACTTGAGGAACTATGGGAGAAACCTGGCTTTCTGAGATGGGTCGCATACTCCCGAACAGCGCCAAGCCTGCCAATAGGGGATATACTTCAGGGAGCTACCGTGACAAACCTTCCTCCAGAGGTTGTCCAAGCATATGAAGCTCCGTTTCCTGATGAGCAATACAAAGCGGGTGCTCGTATCTTTCCAAGCTTGGTACCCACCCAACTCCGAGCGAACCAGAGGGTCTGGGATGATGTTCTATCCAAGTGGGAGAAACCGTTTCTCACTGCCTTTAGCGACAAGGATCCAATAACTGCTGGTGGAGAACGCATGTTTCAGAGAAGAATCCCCGGAGCCCGGGGAAGAGAACACGTTACCATCAAGGATGCGGGACATTTCCTGCAAGAAGACAAGAGCAAAGAGCTTGTGGAAGTCATCTTAGGCATCATTCGAGATGATGATTGACTGCTGGTAACGAATACTACAGAATCAGTCGCATAGGGAGTAGCTTGCTCCCGCATCCTCCCTTTTTCAGTTCACTGCGAAATCTTAACACCTCCTTTTGCTGCAACGAGAGTGGGAGATTCTGATGAGCTTCTTGAGATCCTCCAAAGATGAACGCCTATTTGAGAGGCTTGAGTCTGCTGATTTCTATGACGCGGAAACACTCTCCATAATCTGGGAAACAAGGCAAGAGGTCGTAGAGAGATTACTTCCCGTTCCTCTTGAACCGATTGAAACCCCGGTAGCGAGAGCATATGTCTGCAGATTCCCAAGAACGAATTTCGGTATCAGCTACCAAGAGACTGCTCTCATGCTTTTATGTCAGTACAAAGGAGAAGTTGGGGTATACATTCTCGCTATGCATGTTGACAACGATATGGCCATGGCGTTAGGAAGAGAGATGTTTGGATATCCCAAGAAGATGGCAGAAATCAACTTCAAGAGAGGAAGAATGGGTGCCAGCGGCTGGGGAAAACGACGCGGCATCAAAGTCGTTGAGATGCAGAGCAAAATCATGAAGAGCATCTCTGAAGAAGAAGCCATTGAGATGCAACTGGGCGCGAATGAGGGCCA
>JBHLOD010000182.1:0-4336 GCA_048940825.1 Promethearchaeota archaeon
CAGTAGTTCTTGATAATCGGTTCTGCCGCAAGATTGCCCATGATGTGCTGTGCATCCTCAAGAGGAATGACCTGTCCAAAGTGACCATCAGCTCGAACAGGATTTCGCCTAGGACTTTCGCTGTGAATCTGGTTCTCAACCTTCCATCTAATGATGCGGCCAATGATTGGCATCTGCATCTTGTATCCTAGACCAATTGAGTTGAACCCCAGTATCTTGCGAATAAAGAGGGTCTCCATATGCTTCCATTGTTCTTCCAAGTATTCTCGAGCGTTGTAGTCGTCAGCCAGCTCGTCAGAGTAGAGTCTAGCATTGTTGTACCACTTGCCGCCATCACCGTGTTTGAAGCACCATTTGCACAAGGAAGGTCACCGAGTTCGTTCGTTGAAATCGTGCGACTGGCTGCGGCCTATTTTAAGGTTATTAGAATCCCAACTGGATTGATTCTAGGATACAAAGTTCAGCGGTCACGAGACCACTGCTTGCTGTCCATGTCCATCCTCTTTATCCGAGTCTTCGAGAGCCACTGCTCAAACTGACTTAGGTCCCTGACTTCGTCTTCTGCTACAGCGCGGTAGATTAGATTGCTGATGCCATTCTGAAGAAGACCTCGAATGTGGTAGTGCCTCTTGATATTGAGAATCGCTTCCCGCTGTTCATCATCTAGGTTGTCTTCCAATGCTTCTACTAATTCGAATCCTGTAGTGCTTACATTCGTTGTAAGCCAGAAATCGATACTCCATGGACCCGAATCCCCCTGATATTCGTCAATGGTCAGCTTCATCGAGTCCATCTCGCGGACGTCCGTCACTCTTACTTCTTTAATACCATCAGTTCGCAGTAGCACACGAAGAAGATGTTGTGCGACCTCAAGTAGGTCGTTCAGCAGGACTAGTGTGTGAATGTCGATATCCCTCTTGACAATCAGGTCCAGTGCAACACTCCCAACTATGCGGGCATGACCATAGGCATTCAGAAGATCTAGAATGTCAAGTGATTCAACTATACCTTCGGCCTCTTCTCGAAGTCTTGTGTTGTCAGTCATGCTGCCACCAGAATGGAGAGTGCGTTTGACTCGTGTTTCGAATAGAATCAAGGATTCCAATGTATATGAGCTGATTTCATATGGACAGCTCAGGTTTGACTTGGGCGGGCTCTAGGCAAGTCCCAGCAGTTCCTCGGTTACGACCCATAGACGTTTCTGAGCTTCTTCATCATACGATAGCTCCGATGAGGGTCGCTCTTCTGACTTCGCGAAATACTTCCCTGTGACACCTTCAAGCTCGGGAGATGTAGCAACATATACCGAAGTTTCAGCTCCTTTCTTCGCGCTTATCTGAAGCGGCCGTACCATCTTGAACATGATTCTGTGGCGAAGAGCACCAGTGTTACTGCCTAAGTTGGTAGCGGCGAAACCGGGATGGACAGCATTCACAGATACACCTGTACCCTCGAGTCGTCTAGCCAGTTCATAGGTGTACATGACGACCATGAGCTTCGCAGCACCATATGCATTCATTGCCCTGTATTTGCGCTCGTTTTGCAGGTCATCAAAGTCCACCCGCGCACTGGAATGTATACCCGACGTGAGATTGATCACTCTGGATGGAGCACTCGACTTGAGCATAGGGAGTAGTTCGTGAGTAAGAAGGAATGGCCCGAGGTAGTTTACAGCAAGTGTCCGTTCGAATCCATCGTTAGTGACTTGTCGCTTGTGAATAGTACACCCTGCATTGTTGACTAGAACATCCAGTCGGTCATACTTCTGAGTGAACTCTTTGGCGAATTGACGGATTGAGTCTAAAGAAGCCAGATCACAAATCATGAGGTCGGTCTTGGTGTTCCCAGTCTGCTCCAAGATTTCAGTCCGTGCATTCTCTCCCTTTTCTGCGTCACGCACGGCCATTACTACTGTCGCGCCCATCTCAGCCAAGGCCAGAGCAGTTTCCTTTCCTATTCCAGAGTTGCTACCGGTCACTATACAGACCTTTCCATTCATGTCCGTCATGCTGTCAATCACCTGCGGCGTAGTTCAGATGCCCGTCTGACAAGTCGCACTTAACATATTTGTGGAATAGCTACAGCGGCGTCTTGTGTTCTGGATGGGGCGCTCTGGCGACTAGTGCAGAATCAGTATGTGATGTCATGCTCTACATAGAACTTCAAGAGTGTGATCGCCTCACCCCAACCCGCAGCGCATTCAGCCATCGCTGCCCTGCCGCTAGGTGTATTGCGAAAGCCATGTTCCCGTAGGCGAAGAATCGTGCCCTCATCTGTTACCTCGAGGTCAATCTGAATGGTCGTGACATAAGCAGGATTGTCCGGACTCCATTGAAACACGAACCGTTTTCCCCTCTCAGCCTCCAGCACTCGCCCTTTGGACACTTGTGTGTACTTGTCTGGACCCCAGTCCTTCCAACTGAACTTGATTTCTCCACCGGGTCGGGCATCCACTTCTGAACCTGAGGTGAACCAGCTGTCCAGACCGGCTCCTGTGGCAAATGCATCAAAGATCTTCTCTGGGCTTGCACGGATTAGAGATGTCTGCTTGATTTCAGCGCCTATGATCTCGCCCATTCAAAGACCTCATTTCAACTGTGCTCACTAGAACTAACGCCAAGGGGAACAAGCTGCTCTCGCATGCGCGTCGGAGGTACAACTTTGTAGACTCAGATTGAAACGCATGTTTCGGTACGGTTGATGCCTTCCACATCGTGGACCGACTTCATCAGCCGTCGCAAATCCTCCACAGAAGGTAGTTCCGCATACGCGATGACATCATAGGGACCTGTTACAACGTCTGCTCTGGTTATGCCGTCAATATCCGTGATTTGTTTGCAGGCGTCCCAGATTGTTCCGGCCTCGGCTTTGATTAGGACTACGACTGACACCATCTCCTAAAGTCTCCAATATGGATGAGTATGATATGCATCTCCATCGGATGTAAAAAGGCTTCCGAAGAGCGGAGGGGGCCAAGGGCCCACTTCGATGTTGAGAATGAAGGAGAACTAGGCGCTCTTCTTCTCGAGGATTGTTTCGAGTTTGGTTGTCGTTTCATCAATCAGCTCTTTCAGCTCTTTGAGAATGTCTGCTGACAGGTCTTCTCTCAAGCGCCTGAAGAGAATCTGACTCATTCGACGGAGATTCCCTAGGCTCTCAACGACGTCCTTGGCCTCCTCAGGATATGAGTCAAACCATGGGAAAGGCATTCCGTGAAAAGGGAATCCACCAGGGTGCTCTTTCCTTCTCTCCTCATGTTCCTCAAGGAGCTTCTCGCCCGCCTCTGTTAGTGAATAGCGTTTGACACCGGCCTCTTGCTCTGCAGCTTCCTCAGTATATCCTGAGTCGAGTAGCCAAGACAAGAGCGGGTATACTGATCCAGGGCTTGGCTTCCAGCGACTCTCCGTTTTCTCCGCAATCTCTCTGATTAGCTCGGCACCTGACATTGGCTTCTCTTTTAGAAGCTTCAATACATAATGCCTTAGAAGGCCCTTCGGCGCTGATGCCATTCTTCTCATCCAAGGCCCACGTGATCCGTGGCCGTGAGAATCGCATCTATTCCTTCCGAATCTTTCGTTACACATTTTGTTTCGTTTCTCCAATTATCTCGTGCGATATCGGCTTTGATATCGCTTCCGATATCTATATTGATATCGCTATCGATATAAACCTTTGCACCAGGTCCAACCGAGCATCTGGCTTAAATTGCAGACCTCCCTGTCGACATTGAGGATTGAGATTGAAGCTGTCTTCGGACTCCTACTCCAAAGCGCGAGCTTTCATTCAGAAGAATGCAAGAGACGTCGACCGTGCATTGCTTGAGTTTCACTTCGAAGAGGGTTCTGCTGATGCGGTTCTTGAGGAACTTGTAGAGTATCAGAACTCGGATGGCGGATTCGGTAATGCCATAGAGCCGGACCTCAGACTCAAAGCGTCGTCACCCTTTGCTACGTCTGTTGGCCTGCAGTATTGTGCTGAGATTGGACTCGATGCAGACAGCGAGGTCATTCAGCGTGCGATGGAGTACCTAATGTCCACCTACGACTCGAAACATCACTATTGGACTTTCACGTTCATGAACGTCAACGAAGAGCCTCATGCGCCATGGTGGCATCTGGAGGAGATTGCACCACCTAAGGAGTCTAGTTGGCCTAATCCTAGCGCAGAGCTGCTTGGCTACTGCCATAGATACTCCGAGCTCGTTCCAAAGGATTTGCTGGAGCAAATGAACAGACGTGCCCTTGCCAATCTAGAAAGCTCTGAGGTCATCGATGGACTGTACAACGTAATGTGCTGGGAACGAGCCTACAGGACTCTGCCGGAACCTTTGAAATCC
>JBHLOD010000183.1:0-4332 GCA_048940825.1 Promethearchaeota archaeon
AGTCACGTTCTATTTGGCCGTTCGACCTCTTTCTGTGAGAGGAGTAGAGCCAATAGAGAGCTTGGCGTTTCACCCCGAGAAACGACATTTGTATGCGAATGGTTTGTTGGCCGTTGTGTTGGACAAGGAGCCCAATTCCGTTGTCATGACAACGGCAGACAACACCAATCTTCTCCTGTCATTACCACGACAAACCGGTCGTCTTGACCAAGAATTCATTGCCTCCAAAGGACTGGGAACCGCCGTTCTCAGATATGATGAGAAACTCGCTCCGGCCGCATCAAAGAGGTTCTTCTTCATTAGCCCTCTCAGTCCTGTTGAAGAGGGCACAGACGGTCTTGTATTTCAACCAAATCCGCATGCAAGGGACAAGACCGTGGGTAGCTGGTTCGATTTCTCGGAGAGCACGACTAGACTCAGGTTTCCAGATAGAGGTCTTGATCCAACTGTGATACAAGCCAAGGCAACTCTGGCTGCCCAGGCGGCGTCCTTCGTATTGCCTAGAGGCAACCTACTCACAGGTGCTAGCTGGCATGAGAAATCACGCGTTCTCGCGGCTTTGTCTGCCTTTGGGGGTTTCGACCTGACCAAGGACCTACTATTGGTCATTGCGGGTCTAGTCGCCGACAATGTTGAGGACTATGACCCTTTCCAGCTCAGCCCGGTCCTGTGGAGCCTATTGCACTATCATCTCCTTTCTCAAGATGATTCATACCTGCAGGAGATAGGACCCCTGGTGGGCCACCTAGTACTTGCCCTGGGAAAGGGGATTGAAACGCAGCTTGTCGTGCCGGAACCCCTTCCCCCTGAAGACACGAATGTGGAATATGCACCTATTGAGGATTCACCTCGCGACGTTGGAATCAATGAGATACTTGCCGCATCCATGGGTGTTTCAGAGGAACCTCCCTCAGTAGGAGATGAGCCACCACCAGTAGAACCTTGGGGCCTTGAAGAGTATCTCACTGCACTGTGGAATCTCTCCGCTCTTGGAATGGGTATCGAAGCCTGCAGAGTTCTTGGCGATGATAGAGAACTTAATGTTCTATGTGAAACCCTGCAGGAATACGAGGCCCTTGTCAAAGAAACCGCAGAGTCCATGTTGAAAGATGCCGCCCTGTTCTCAACGCCGGAAGGACAAATGCAGGGATTTGAGCTTGTCACCACTGCGTCCTTCCTTAGGGCCGATGTTGTCGACTCTAGTCTTCTAGACAAAGCCCTGGAGTCAGTCAATTCTAACCTTGTTTCGAGCAATTTGGTGAAAGTGCTTGAACCCAACGCAAGAGTTTCCGGACATCTGGGACTCAGGCTAGCCCAGTATAAGGCCCAGCAAAAATCCGAATATGAAGTGGAGCTGCTCCTGAAACGAGCTCTTGAGTTCCAAGATCTGTTCTACAATCTACCAGACTTCGTGGACATCATAGGCGGAGGCGGAAGCTGGGGGAGCGGATCCAGCATAAGGGCCGCAGCAGATATCCTTCTGCTTGTCAGAGAGATGACTGTGTCAAGGTCTGGTGAGAATCTTGTGATACTCCCAGCCATCCCTGATTCGTGGTATACGTCTACTTCCCCGTTGACACTGGAGGACATGCCGACTGTGTTTGGTCCGGTTGACATTGAAGTGGGAGCATCTCCCAATCAACATCAGATTGAGGTTAGAATGAAGAACCTGCCAGAAGAGATTCTGATTCACCTGTCGACTCTCTTTTCCTTGCCCATGATGAAAGCTTTCGGCGGAGGCATTGTGGAGAGAGTCAAGGACTCAGAATCTCCTTTCATCAGAGTCGTACCTCTGTCCAACACAGTCGTGGTCACAATACACAGGTAGAGGTTCCGTCCATTCTGCCATAGATTCGGAAATGTCTTAACAGGGTCCAGAGCAACAGAGAACGCATCAATGAACGCAAATCAGGGCTCATGGAGACAGAGGTTTGAGTGATATTTACTCGTCTGATTATCTGGTCATCGGAACGGGGCTTTCTGGTTTGCTATTCGCCCTCAAAGCCTCTGGCAACGGCAGGGTGAATCTAGTCACAAAGGCCTCCGTTTCGGATGCCGCAACCACCTATGCTCAGGGAGGAATAGCGGCGGTCGTTTCACCAGATGACTCCTTCGAGTCTCATATCGAAGACACAATTCAGGTCGGAGCAGGTTTATGTCATCCGGATGTTGTCGAGCGTTTTGTTAGATCTGGTCCGGATCGAATTCAAGAGCTGGTCGAACTTGGAGTTGAGTTCAGCGAGAATCCCGGCAAGGACGAGTTTGACTTGACGTTGGAGGGCGGCCATAGCTACCGTAGAGTCCTACACGTCAAGGATCATACAGGGAAGGACATCGAGGAGGCTCTCGTCAATAGAGTAAAGGCCCAGTCTAATGTTGAGATATTCGAGCAGCATATGGCTGTCAATCTGTTCGCGCTGCAGAACCGGGTCTATGGCGCATATGTTCTTGACAAGAATACCGGAGAGGTCAAGCGGTTTTCTGCTAGGGTCACCATCCTAGCAACTGGGGGGGCTGGCAGGGTCTTTCTCTATACGAGCAATCCTGACGTGGCCACCGGAGACGGTATCGCAATGGCATATAGAGCAGGTGCTAGCGTTACTAACCTTGAATTCATTCAGTTCCATCCAACTCTGCTATTCAATCCCAAGATACGCTCTTTTCTAATCTCTGAGGCATTGCGTGGAGAAGGCGCCCTCCTACTCGGTTCGGACGGCAAGAGATTCATGGACAAATATCATGAAGACGCAGAGTTGGCACCGAGAGATGTGGTTGCCAGAGCAATTGACAATGAGCTGAAGCGTACGGGTGCAGCTCACGTATATTTGGACATCTCATTTAAGGATGCTGAGTTCATCAAAGACCGATTCCCTGCAATCTACGAAACCTGCATGAAGGCAGGGGTTGATATCACCAAAGAGCCGATTCCAGTTGTGCCCGCTGTTCACTACGTATGTGGTGGGGTGAAGGTTGACGTTACTGGGAAAACCGATGTCGAGGGGCTTTACGCCATAGGAGAAACTGCTGGTACTGGTTTTCATGGTGCGAACAGGCTCGCATCGAACTCTCTTCTTGAGGCAGCTGTCCTTGCTCATAATGCCTCCGAGGCTTCCGCAGAAGATATCAGGAAGGACACACCTCAGGTGGAGATTCCTCCCTGGGATCCGGGTGAGGCCACAGATCCAGACGAACTCGTTGTAATCTCACACCTTTGGGATGAGGTTCGCCGACTAATGGTCAACTATGTGGGGATTGTCAGGACCAACAAGAGACTAATGCGTGCTCGTGACCGTCTGGAGTTCCTCAACAAGGAGATTAACACGTTCTACTGGGATTTCCATTTAGTACCTGACCTTGTTGAGTTAAGGAACATCGCACAGGTTGCAGAGTTGATAGTGCGAATGGCAAGAATGAGAAAGGAGAGTCGAGGCACTCACTACAACAAGGACTTTCCCGTTCAGTCTGATGAAGTCGTGGACACTGTTATGAAGAAGGGATACTCCGCTATCAGCGACTAGGGCCAAGTGGTGGAAACATGAGCAAGCGAGGGCACGCGCAATCCTTTCTGCTCCCAATCACAGTGGCGATAATTGTCCCAGTTGTCATAGTTTCCTTGACTAATGATTGGGAGTTCAGTTGGCACTTGCCAAGCCCGTACCATTTGGCTTTGTTGCTCTTGGGTGCGCCATTGGTTGTCGTAGGCATTGCATTGTTGTACGCCACAATCAAGCTCTTTGCGTCAGTGGGCCAGGGAACCCTTGCTCCTTGGAAGCCCACGCAGCATTTGGTTGTTCAAGGACCCTATCGTTATGTTCGCAATCCAATGATTTCTGGAGTCCTCCTTGTGCTGTTAGGTGAATCTATTCTGTTTACTTCATTCCCAATCTTTCTCTGGTTCGTCTTCTTTCTAGTTGGAAACCACATCTACTTCATCAAATCGGAGGAGCCAGGTCTGGCCGCAAGATTCGGAGAGGGTTTTCGACGATATTGCGAGAATGTTCCTCGTTGGATTCCGAGAAAGAATCCCTGGAATCCTGAACGCGACTAGATATCGCAATTCCTCTCCGACAATGTAGAGCAAGAGTCTTTTAGCAGGCAAACTCGTCGACTTGAATATCAACTGAGAGCAGGGAATCATCGTGAGTGAGAGAACCATCAATCATGAGAGTCTGTACACTTTCGTCAAGCAAGTGATGCTCAAGTGCGGCGTACTGGAAGCTGCCGCCCATTACGTCGCAGACAATCTTGTGCTTTCGAATCTGCGTGGTATTGACTCTCATGGCGTTGGACGAGTGAAACGCTACGTGGGCGGAATCAAAGATGGGTATATTG
>JBHLOD010000184.1:0-4325 GCA_048940825.1 Promethearchaeota archaeon
AACCGAAAACAACATTTGCACCTACCCTCCGGTAGGGCTATCATGGCAACCCAAGAAGACATCGAACGGGCTCGCGAACTTGTGAAGAATGCCAGCAAAGTCACAGCCCTTACAGGAGCAGGAATCAGTGTTGACTCTGGAATTCCGGACTTCCGCTCTGAAGGGGGTCTATGGGAGAGATTCGATTCTCAAGAATATGCCACCTACGAGAGTCTCCTGAAGAATCCAGAGAAGTTTTGGACGATGGGACAGGAGATTGCCCAAGTCCTCCTGAAGGCAGAACCAAACGAGGCACACCTTCGGTTGGCTGAACTCGAAAGACAGGGCAAACTACTGGCCGTAATTACCCAGAACATCGACAACCTGCACCAAGTGGCTGGGAGTACTCGTGTCGTTGAACTCCGTGGCAATTACCTGCATGCACATTGTATGGACTGCGGGACTGAATACATAGGAGATGAGATACACCGACGTGTCGCTGCGGGGGAGATTCCCCCCAGATGTGACAAGTGCGAGGGTGTACTCAAATCTGAGGCGGTGCTTTTTGGGGAGCCGATGCCCGAAAATCCAATGGCAGAGGCTGTGAAGTTATGCAAAGAAACTGACTTGATGCTTGTAATCGGAACAAGTCTGACAATCTATCCGGCAGCCTTCCTTCCTCAGCTGGCCAAGAACTCTGGTGCCAAGATAATCTTGGTCAATCTTGAGGGAACCAACAGGACCGAAGTTGCAGACATAGTCTTGAGAGGTCGGGCCGCAGAAATAGTTCCCAAACTCACGCGATTCTAGAGGGGCGGAAATCCAAGCCACGAGTAGACTCCAAGGCCTCCAGGTATTATGATTATTGCCATCAGGACGGTCAACATGCCAGGGTAGTGGAGGTCGTGATCCATCATCCAGAGTCCTAAATACGAGTACCCGTATGAAACAACGCAGGCTGCGAAACCGAGTACGGCGGTCGAAGGTATCGGGAAGGCAATGGCCAAGAAGCCACCAACAGTTGTCCAAAGAAGTCCAATGTTTAGGACAACAAAAAACCCTCTCACAGCAAGATAGACAATGATGGACACTAGAAGACCGATTTGAGAGAACGTCAAGCGCGCAGACAGGCTCATCGTGAGTCAACGAAGTCACTCATCTGATGCTAATTAGGCTTTTCAAGCCAACAAGAACGCCTTTATCAGGAGAAGTCAGACAGCAGGAACGCCTTGAAAGAACAAATCGCTTGGTCATTGGCCAGTCTGGGCCAACTATCAATACTTCTCGAAGTGAGTTCGCCTAAGCCTGGAAATGTCAGCCGACTCCGTCGTTTCTCTGACACTGGATACAGGCATTTCTTGGCAAGTGCCTCGCTCGTTGGGAGAGGGCTGCATATAGCGGCTCTTAGAGGGTTAGAGCTAGCTGATGGGGACTTGAAGCCTGAAGAGGTGGAACTAGGGGAGCTGATTCTTGAGTGCTCCCGAGACGTCTTCTCTGGCTTGAATCAGAGGAATACTATCTTCGGCACACTCCTTCTCCATGTACCTCTTGCGGTAGCAGCCGGTGCAACAGTGTCTGGGTCTGGCTCCTTCACATCAGAGGTCATGACGAAGTGGCTGCGGATGATCCTGGACAACTCAACTGTAGAGGACACAGTCAATCTGTACAAGGCATTCCACATTGTTAGACCTGGAGGAGAACTGAACAAAGAAGACGCAACTTGGACGGACATCCACGACAGGTATGATATTGACAATCCCTTGGTCTACGACAACATCAGAGAGGATGAAACTACTCTTCAAGGTCTCTTTCAAAGATCTGCCGAAGTGGACCCAATCTGCTATGAGTGGTCTCAATACTTCAATGGTGTCCTTAACGAGATCTATCCATACTTGGCCAAGGTTGCAGAGAGCCTGGAAGACCTCGAAGAGGGGATAGTACGGACCTTCATTTGGCAGCTCTCACGCAAGCCAGACGGCCTTATCGCAAAGAAGGCAGGAGTTGAACGCGCGGAGGAGGTTCGAGTACTGGCTGCAAGAATAGTATATGACGGAATGAACGGAATTGCGACCGATGACCTTTTGCAGCATCTTGATGATGTACTCAGGGAAGAAGGGAATCTCCTGAATCCGGGCACTACTGCGGACTTCGTTTCTGCAGCAATCTTCTGCAAGTTGATTTCAATGCAATTCGGGAAACCTAGCCGAGAACTCCACTGAACAAGACTGCCGCGATTATGAAGAGTAGGACGGCAGATGGTATCAGCATGGCCTTGGCCTCCAGCTTCTTCACAGCACGTACTTCCTTGCTAGGGCCAAATTGGTAGGCAATAAGAAGAATTGATCCCAACAGCACCAAGACAAGCGTAATCCCTTCATGCGCCATCTATTGACTTCTCCAACTACCATCTGTCTATCCTGTATTAATCCTATTCGGCGTTCCAAGAATAGTCATGGCCAACCAATGAAGGGCTAGAAACATCAAGTGGATCTCTGAGTAAGCTGAAGAATGATGTGTTCGAATTTCCTGCGGAACTCTCTGGCTTGTTTCATGTCAGCCAAGTAGAGGGGCTGGCGCATGTCCTGCAAGTTAGGAACCTTCTTGCATAAATCGAGGCCTATAAGCTTCCTCAAGGCAAAAGAAACGGTCCTAGGTGCCAAGTCCACCTTCACACTGATATCCTTGGGGGTCATTGGGCCCTCCAGTGTAAGGCGCTCCAAGATGATCAAGGCACTTCTAGGCAGATTGACTGACATCTCTTATACCACATGTTCTTGCTTGGTGGCTTTCTGCAGGATTATAGGCTTCCATTTAATATAAGAGAATGGTTTTCCGCATGCCCCCCTCAATTTGGAGTAGATACTCTAGATTGGGAAGATGAAAAGCAAGAAACCGAGGATTCGCATTGTCAGCGGGAGGAACGCCAATCATCGGTTGAAAGACCGAGAGGAATCAACGCCGCCGTGTGAGGGCCTCAGCCGGTAATAGGTGTCAATACTAAAGATAAGGTTGAGTTCCCTGACCCTCTGCATGTTGCTACGGTAAAAGGGACACCGCATGTCATTCAGGTTTGGGACTTTCCGGCACAGATCTTCCTTCATCAGTTTACGAAGGGCAAAACTCACTGTTCTAGGAGCTAGGTCGACTCTATCGCTGATGTCTTTTGGTGTCATCGGCCCATCTACTGTCAACTGCGCGAGAACTATCTTCGCGCTCTTAGGGAGTCGAATAGACATCTCACGTCATCCCCACGAGAATCAACAAAACATTATTCTTAGAATTAATATAAGGAAATGGTTTCAAGCATGTGTTTTCGGGCGCACAAAGGCGAATTCCACAAGATAGCATTCAAGTACGGCATGTTCCATTGCTTCGGAGTGTCGTCTGCAATTGTTGGAGAAATCAAGGATGACCCAGACAGTCTTTGTCACCAGGAGAATACCAGACGTTGGACTCAATGCAATCATAGATGAGTTTCAGACAGTAATCTGGGAACAAGAGATGCCTCCCTCGAAATCTGATATCGTACAGAATGCGGAAGGATGTGGCGGGATCGTTACGCTTCTGTCAGACCCGATTGACGCTGAAGTAATCGAGTCTCTCCCGCAGCTCAGAGTCATATCTCAATACGCTGTTGGCTTCGACAACATCGACATCTCTGCCGCCACGCACAGAGGAATAATCGTGACGAACACGCCCGGTGTTCTCACAGAAGCAACTGCTGACCTCACATGGGCACTAATCATGTCTGCATGCAGAAGAATCGCAGAGGCAGATAGGTATGTTCGCGGTGGGGAGTGGAAGGTTGCATGGGGCCCAAAGATGCTTCTCGGAAGAGACATCCACAAGGCTACTCTTGGTATCATAGGGCTTGGTCGAATTGGCAGAGCAGTCGCACGAAGGGCAACCGGGTTCTCAATGAGGATTCTATATCACTCCCGCACCAGAAGCGACGACACAAGGAAGATCGAAAGAGAAACTGGTGCACAAATGACCGACCTCGAAACACTCCTACAAGAGTCCGACATTATAACAATCCATGTGCCTCTCAATGAGGATACACGTGATATGATTGCCTCCAATGAACTGGCTATGATGAAACCTGGGGCGGTGCTTGTGAATACATCTAGAGGTTCTGTCATAGACGAGAATGCACTATATCATTCTCTCAAATCAGGGCATCTGGGGGGAGCAGGACTCGACGTCTTCAGGCAGGAGCCTGTATCTCTGCAGAATCCCTTATTGCAACTGCCCAACGTTGTCGTTGCGCCACATGTGGGCAGTGCGACCATTGCAACCAGGGATAGGATGGCTCAGATCTGTGCCGAAAACTTGATAGCGGCTCT
>JBHLOD010000185.1:0-4311 GCA_048940825.1 Promethearchaeota archaeon
TCAGTGGATACTTCTGCAGACCACGCGAGAAAAGCTCTCTCTGTGGAATCGTAGTAGGCATCTATCTCTTCGAGTGGAGTGTCTGCCCAATCGCCCCCTGTTCCTGGCGTGTACTTGCTAAAGAGGTCGGGTCTCTCAGGCGACTCCCCCTTGATTAGAACGTTCAATGTGAAATCATATACCGCAGCCTGATGAGCGAGAAGCCATCCTACGGATGACATTCCAGAACCAGGGCGAAATGACAAATCAGTACATCCTTCTTCCTTGAGTGCTCGAGCAGCCTGTTCACGCCACGCTTTGGTATATGCTGCTAGGCTCCTGACAAGATCTGCCATACTCATTTCAATCGAGGTGTCTTAGAGATTGGTCCGTTTTATCTATTGGCAACCAAGTGTTCCAAGGCTCTCTAGTACAGACATGGTGCGAACAAAACGTGTATATGCCCCAAAGGAGGTGGCCATCCTGAGGGGCATAGCACTTGGAAGAGCAGAGTATTGGACAGCTGTCGCGGAAGGAACTTCGGGAACTCAAGCGGCTGAAGATGGTGAAAGAAGCGCTTGATGAGCTGAAGAAGAGGGGGGTTGACGCCGATATCGTAATCTGCCCAATCTGCAAGAGTCCAAGAGTGATTGACCTCACTTCGTATCATGACCTAGGCTTCCTTGGGAGTTTTCAGCCTGCCTACTATTGTCTTGACTGTGGGTGGTATGGTCGTATAGTCACAATCATGACAAATCGCCCAGAGGAAGATGCAGTCCTTGAAGACATGAAAGGTGCATTCGCTCCACTTATGGAAGAAATCGACGAGGAGCACTCTGAGGAGACCCCGGTTGAGGACCTCTGAAGTCTGTTGTAATGGACTGGGGGGTTTCAGGTTGGACGAACATCGGAAACTAGGCCCATCTGTGACAAGAGGTAGGAGAACAAAGGATAAATCAAACCGACCTAGTGACACCGTTTGAGAATCGTCAGGCGTCCTACTCGTGCTGATATCCAAAAGGGTCTGAGATCATGCTGAAAGAGGTGTTTGTAATTGACAGTGGAATCCTCCTGCTCCACTACAACGAAGACCGTTCAGCAAGTGAAAGTGACCAGGCAGTTCTCTCATCTGGCTTCATGAGTGCGATAAGAGACTTTAGCAGAGAAACAAGGTCAGAGGTTGTAGAATCGTTGTCCACTGAGAACGAATACATTCTCTTCACATCAAGTCCCGAAACAGGCGTAATCACAGCAGGTGTCTTTGACCGACGTGCGCCTCAGAGTCTGGCAACAGAGGCACTGGAGAGGATTGAAGACCTCATTGCCGGTGTCGAGATGCCCATAGCTGGCATTCAGCTAGACGTTGAGGAGAAGAACAAGCTTAGAAACGAGATTGAAAGAATCGCTGCGCAGCTGTTTGGAACAGACTATCTGAAGACCTACGTTGTTGAAGCCTTAGATAATAGGACAGACATCTCACTTGCCTTTCTGATTGAGGCCGAGAAGAAGAATGTGATAGCCAAGTTCGCACGACCAAGGCCTATATTCCGAGAAGAGCAAGTACGTGAATTCCTCCTTGCACACTCTACACTCATTAGAGCTCTCTCAAGACTCGAGATTGCAGAGAGATATGCCTATTTCACACTACAGTCCCCGGAATACACTGTAGCATCGTGTTGGAGTGGCAATTTGCTCAGCGTTACAAGCGGTGCAATGAAAGCCTCCAGAGGAGATGTGCTGGAGGCCGCTGCCACTGTGTGCTACCACACCTCCCCAGAGTCACTGACCAAGCTCAGCCCAAGTCCCACACTGCTGACACATGCGACCCTCAAAGGTGACGGCAGCATCGTACACCTCCAGGGAACTCAACTGCCATCAGTGGGAGGGGTGTTCTTGTCCACCCTGTTGAACAATCTTGATGGATTCTTCAAGTCAGTGACGCGGCGCGGTTTTGAGAGATTCGAGGTTTTGACGAAAGGTCACTCCACAAGGGAATTGGTCCTATCCAAGGAGGATTCGCAAGACGGCGTGACTATCAAGGTTCTACAGCACTGAGTGACTGTGGGAAACCGTTTTTAGTGCCTATTGGGTTTAGACACCACTGAAACGTGGGACCGGTGAGGATCTTTGACGACCCAAGAGGCTAGCCCAGGATTTGGTGGAGCAGGAGCATTGGACGCGGTATTCCTGTATATGGGTATCTTGGGTGCCTATGAGGCAGTTGGGATAGAGCTGATCGGACCAGACGTCCTAGATGAACACGTCCTACCTAGAATGGTCTACTATGTCGAAGAGTTCCTGCCCGAGATATTCTCACAACGTAGCGATTCCAAAGAGCTTGTTCAGGAGCTGCGCGGATTCTTGAGGGATTTCAAAGATAGGGTAAACAATGCTAGAGAAAGAGGGTCTGCGGAGGGACTAACAAAGGAAGATATCTGGAAGCTCAGAGCGGCCATATTCGGCTATGAGAGTGTATTCATCAAGATAGTAGGAGAATCGGCAATAAAGAACTACGTCCTCGTCCGGATATCAGACATTCTTTCAGCATATCTGCCTCCTAGACTTATGGACCCAAATGTGAACCTGAAGGACAAGCTGCAGGGGTTTGCAGATTTCCTGAAGGAGCACGGATTCGTGGGATATGCCCGTGCTTCAGTGGGCAGGGGAGGGATTAAGATTGCGACTAACAAATGCGAGTACTCTCGAATTCACGATTCAGAGGCCTACAGGAACTTGGATGTGAGATTCTGTCCATGGGGAATGATTGCATCGGCCATAGTCGCGGCACATGAGGGCAAAGAAACTACCCTGCAGTCAAGCATCTTTACCACAAGAGGAAGTGTCACTGAGATTGAAGCGAAATAAGGAGGATTGATTCACCATGCAAGAATTGTTCACACCAGGGTTGTTCCAGCTTGCCTCGATAGTCTTGATACTGGAAACATTTGTCGTTGTCGTGCTTCTTACTGGCTGGCTTTACGGGGCACGAAGGCTCGAATTCAAACTCCACCACTGGGCCGTATATTCCATCATCTTGATACATGCGGTGACTGTGGGTCCCTGGATGATGTCGAGAGCTACAATGATGAACCTTTTTGCCGATCCTGCGGGCAACTGGCTTCAGATTCTGCATGATACTCTTGGAATCATCGCCATAGCCCTCGGCTTCATAATAGCAGTGGTATTCTTGGTCAAAAGAGACATGCCACTGAAACTTCTGAAACGAACCCGACCAGTTATGATTCTGATTCTGACTCTTTGGATAATCACATTCATACTCGGACTTGCAGCCTACGTCATGATCTGGCAAGCCTTCTTGCCGTTATGATGGTGGCAAATCTGAGGATGTATGAGGCTCAGAATCCACTCCCTAGAATGGACTTCTCCTGATAAGTTCAAACATGACTGGATTGAATCCATCCGGACAGGTATGTGTGGCGACACACTGGTCCTTGAGCCATGGCAATCTTGCATTGTACATCATGGCATAGACCTTAGGAATCATTGAGTACATGGCACTGATGCAGATTCTTCCTTTGACTTCTTCGCCTGTGAACAGAATCTCATCGCCAATCTTGTGTCCAGCAGCACACGAACCCTCTTGACTAACGACTCTACATAGAATCTGCCACGGCTCATCTCGAATACAATCACCCTTTGACATTGTACGCTGTATTGGCAGGAAGGTCCTGATAACTAATCCGCAAACCAATCATCGGAAGTTTCATTGGCCCTAGCATCAGCTGAAAACTCTGACTCATCTTCATCAGGACATTGTGGGCAATCCCTGCAGAGGCGATGAATCTGAGTGCAGTCCTTGAAATCAATGCCGCACCGGGCGATTGTAGTTATCTCGTGGGGCTCAAGGTAGACTCCAACCTCAGGCAGCTCACCAGCCTTTTTCAGGCTGTGTTTTACAGCCACAGGACCTACGGCCTCTAGAACTATGGTTGAAACTGCGACGACTCCGAGAATAAGTGTTCCAGCCTCAGCGGGGGCTCCGCCAAGAGTAACCAGTGTTTCCTCAACGAGAAATGAAAGCCCGAGAGCCACTCCTGCTTGACAGAATAGGCATGAGCCGAGATACTTCTTGATCTTGGCATTTTCTCCAACAACTATTGCTCCTATCCGGGCACCGAAGTACTTAGCAACCGTACGACCGGACAGATAGAGAACTGCTACGCTGAATACGAGAATCAATGTCGCCTCACCAGTCAGAAGGTGGGCCATTCTAGCTCCTACCAAGGCAAAGAAGATCATGACCACCGGTGACATTATACGCTGGAGAAGTAAAGGAACGGGTTCCTTGTCATCATCGATATACTTGCCAAT
>JBHLOD010000186.1:0-4286 GCA_048940825.1 Promethearchaeota archaeon
AACACAGGCGACTAGACTGTGGATACGACGGATTCCAAAAGACTTGTATCCGCCTTTGCAGTCAAGCCGTCCCGTAGGTGCAATCAAGTTGTCTGGTTTTGAAAGTGCAGATCAGTTGAAGGACGTTTTCGAGGAGTTCTGGAACCGTGCAACCAAGCAAGAAGAAGTAATGGAGAAGCTGGCCAAGGCAGAGGTGATAGTCAGGTTCGACATCGAACAGCCAGAAGCCCAAATCACTATTGACTTCAAGAACCCAGGCCCCGATGGGAAGGTGGGGCAGATTTTCTTCGAAGATGCGGTGGAGCCGGAGATAAAGGTGTGGAGCAAGTCCGAAACGACAAACAAGTTCTGGCATGGAAAGCTCAACACAGCAGTGGCGCTGGCCAGAGGTCAAGTCAAGATTCAGGGCCCAGTGTCCAAGGCAATTGGCCTTGTATCAAAAATCAAACCACTATACGCGATTTGGCCAGAGGTGCTCAAGGACAAGGGCCTAGACCACATGCTCCTCACCTAGGTGAATCAACTGAGTGATGTAGATGCAAGGATTGCGAGTTTTGGACCGACTAGAGGTGATTGCAGTTGTTGACAATTCCCTTGCAGTATGGACAGATCCAGATCGAGAGGATGTCCAGCGGTTCTCCAAGTGGATCAACGCGGATGAAGCTGACGATGACAAGACAATAGTGGCAGGAGGAGGGCTTTGCCTCCTTCTTCGAGCTACAGAAGGTGACGAAACGAGGACGGTCCTCTATGATGCAGCTGAGGGCGAGTTCTCATTGGCAAACAACGTCGCTGCCCTTGGCCTAGATATGTCAGATGTCGACGAGATAGTGATGTCTCATGGACATCCAGACCACTTTGGAGGGATTATCTGGGCACTCAAGAAGATCGGAAGGAAGGATACTCCAGTCTATACGCATCCTAAGATGTTTCTCAGAAGGGGCTGGCTAGTCAAGAAGCCAGAGGGAGATGAGATTAGAGAGCTGCCGACCATAGCAAGTGAAAATGAGATAGAGCAAGCTGGTGGCAAGATTGTCAGTGACGACCAGCCAGTTCTATTGGCCAACGACATGCTGCTGAGAACAGGAGAAGTACCTCGTAAGACTTCGTACGAAAAGGGTCTACCCCCTCAGATGCTATGGATGGACCGGAAATGGAAAAATGAACCCTTGGTTCGCGATGACGTGAGTCTTGTAGCCAAGGTGAAAGACAGAGGGATTGTGGTTATCTCTGGTTGTTCACATGCAGGAATCATCAACATTATCCGTGAAGGCCAGCGATTGACTGGTGAGGAACAGGTCCATGGAATCATAGGAGGGCTGCATCTTGCCCTAGGCGCCCACGAAGGAGCCATGGAGAAAACAATCGACGAAATTGTGAGGATACGTCCAAAGCTCCTAGTGCCATGTCATTGCACTGGATGGCGAGCTAGGCACAAGATGAGCAATCTCCTGCCCGACTCCTACGTTGAAGGCAGCACAGGTCACAAGTACATAATTGACAGTGTAGATGTATCCTAAAGCATATAAGCAGGAAAAATGGGGTTCATATCAAACATCGATTAACGATGGTGAAGACAGAATGGCTGAAGCAATCACTAAGGAAATGACAATTGGTGAGGTCGTAATGAAGTGGCCCGAGACAGCTGGCACCTTCATGGAGTGGGGATTGCACTGCTACGGCTGTGCTGTGGCGCGCTATGAGAATATCGAGCAAGGAGCCAACGCCCACGGTATAGACCCTGATAAGCTGGTCGACGCCCTCAACGAGGCAATCAAGAAGGAATAGACTTCATCATGTCAATTCAAGTTTTCAACTAGGGAAACACTTGGAGTGTTTCCCGGAGTGCTTATCGACCATAGCCCGGATGCCGTCTATTTGTCAGGAGGCGTTGTCCGTCCGTAGAGACGGCCTGTTTCTACATCCGCCATTTCGAAGCTGTGATCGTCATCGGGAAAAATCCCCTCACGAACCTCCTTCGAGTACTCTTTCACAGCGTTGACGATGACCTCATGGATGTTTGCGTATCTCTTCACGAACGTGGGCTTGAAGTCTTGGAACAATCCAAGCATGTCGTGCAGGACAAGAACTTGACCATCACAGTGGGGGCCAGCTCCAATTCCAATTGTGGGGACCTGAACCGACTCGGTGATGACCTTGGCCGTTTCTGAGGGAACAAGCTCAATCACCATGGAGAAGACACCTGCGTCTTCGAGGCTCCTGGCCTGTTCAACTAGCTGCTTGGCTGTGTCGGCTGTGCGTCCTTGAATCCTATACCCTCCGAACTCGTATATCGACTGAGGAGTCAGACCGATATGCCCCATGACTGGTATGCCTGAGTCCACGACGGCCTTTACTATCTCAATAGCTCTTCCAGCACCTTCAATCTTCACTGCCTCGGCACCGCCCTCTTGGAGCATCAGGCCGCAGTTCTCTAGAGCTTGCTCTACACTGACTTTGTAGGACATGAAAGGCATGTCGCCTACTATGAGACAGTTCGGCTTGGCTCTGGCCACTGCTGCTGAGTGGTGAATTACATCGTCCAAGGTTACCGGCACGGTGCTCTCGTAACCTAGCAGAGTGTTGCCAACAGAGTCGCCGACCAGAATCATGTCTACTCCGCAATCGCTGAGAATCTTTGCTGTCGGTGCATCATAAGAAGTCAGCATCACAATCTTCTTGCCTTTCTTCTTCATCAAACGGATACTGTGAGTGGTTTTCCTTCCCAATGCAGATCTCCAGACTTTTGTGAGATGAATCAGTTATTTATGTAGCTCCATACATTTCTGTGGGAAATGGGTATTGTATATACATGTGACCGAAATGACGAGGTAACTCGGCTCGACCTACAGGGTCACACCCTTGCTTCTGAGTCGCTTCTTGTAGAGCTCCATTCCTAGTATCGCAGGAAGGGCCGCAAGAATGCAGATGAACCAATCATACAGTGTCAGCGGAATGAAGTAGAAGTGCAGACCAAAGGGAGCAAGAATCTCCTGAGCCAATGGCACGTACATCAGTAGGTAGTGTGCAAAGTAGATTAGTCCAATAAGGAAAATGTAACGAATAAGACCAGGCTCGCGAATACCTTTGGTCACAGGCATGTTGATTCTTCTGATAATGAAGACAACTGTACTCTCCACAAGAAGAATGACTGTTAGCAGCATGACCGTGGCCTTGGTAGTAGATTCAATCGTGAAGCCCGGATATGTTGCGTAGAAGCCTCCAATGTTCTCTGGGAACAGGGGAACTATGTTGAACCATCCAGTGAGCGTAAGAGCATAGACAGCTGCGGCTCCAATCGCCATCAAGAAGACATTCAATGCCATGAATCGACCCAGAGGTCGTGTGATGATCTCTTCACTGTCCCTCGGTTTCTCCTCCATGGCTCGTGGAGAGGTCTTATCGAAAACCAAAGCCAACCCAGGGAATGAGTGGGTCGTGACCACTAGATACAGGCTTTGCCAGGTTGCAAGCATCGTGATTGTCGCAGGCAAGATGAATAGTGCGCCGAAGAAGAGGATACTCTCAAAGAGGTTGATTGCCACGTAGAAGTAGACCATCATGCGTATCTTCTGAAACAGGCCGCGGCCTTCATGCACGCCAGTAACTATGGAGGCGAAGCTGTCATCAGTGATTACGAGGTCGGCCGCTTCCTTCGCAACGTCGGTGCCAGTTATGCCCATAGCAATTCCGGCATCACTCATGGCCAGAGCCAAGGCATCATTGACTCCGTCGCCGGTCATCGCAACCACTTTCTGCTGGTCCTGGTAGCGTTCAACAATCACTTGTTTGTGCTCAGGGTTCACACGGGCGAATACATTCACTCGAGGGAAGTCCTCTTCCTTCACCTCGTATATGTCATGCCCTTCGACAACAAGAGAACTACGATTGTGAATACCCAAATCCTGTGCGATGGTCTTGGCTGTGGTTGCCGAGTCACCCGTTATCATGACCACGTTTATTCCAGCGCTGTGGCAGTCCTTGACCGCCTCTTTGACTCCTTCTCGCGGTGGATCTACAATGCAGGCAAATCCGAGATATGTGAGGCCCTTCTCGGCGTGCTCACGGGCATCCTTTGCAGGTGGAAGGTTCTGCATCTTCTTCTTCGCCAGTGAGATTACTCGATAGCCCTTGGCTGCATATCCGTCAACAAGAGTCTGCACTCGATCCCTAGCATCAGAAGTGAATGATGCAGCCTTCTTGCCATTGCCAATCTTGGTGCAACTGGGGAGAAGTACTTCGGTGGCGCCCTTCACGAATGAAACGTAGGAGTCGCCATCTTGACA
>JBHLOD010000187.1:0-4272 GCA_048940825.1 Promethearchaeota archaeon
CAGGTGGATGTGACGTATACTTCAAAGGATGACGAGATAGGAGAGTTGGCCCGGGCATTTCAAGGGATGTTGGACTCAATTCGAGAAGACGAATCCGACCAGTGAAACAGAAACTGAGGTGTAGACGGTGACCCTTGACGATTGGTCAATTGACAAGTCGAGACTAGTGTATGGTCTGAATCGCAATGATCTGCATTTTCTAGATATTGACGATGAAGGTCGCTTGTTGGTCAGAATCGGCAGTGAAACCATTGCCATTGAAGACATCGTCAAACGGATAGAAACCGAGAACGGCGAGCGTGTTGGTTACACATCATCCTTCACTCTCAGGTTGCCGCAGCTAATCTCATTTCAGGTCATGAAACTGAGGAGGACCTTCGAATCCGTAATGAATCAAATCGGATATACTGGCAAGTTCATGGCAGTCTATCCTGTGAAGGTGAACCAGCGTAGAGACTTCGTTGTGCAGGTCCTTCGTACGAATCCCGAATATGGACTTGAGGCAGGAACTAAGGCTGAGTTGTTCCTAATCAAGTCGGTACTTGCGAAGGAAAGACACCGTTTGATAGTCTGCAATGGTGCAAAGGATCCCGAATACTTGGATAGTATCGCTGAATGCATCAAGGAAGGGTACAACGCTGCAATCTCTGTGGAGTCGCTGCATGAGGCTCGAATGATAGTCGAGAGATTTGACCCGAAGACCACGAACTTGGTCCTACGCCTGAAGCCATACCTGAAGGTCAGAGGCCACTGGTCACATTCTGCGGGTAGAGATTCCAAGTTTGGACTGAGCATACACGACCTGTTTGACACTGTCGAGCTCCTGATGAAAAATGACTTCCAAGGCAGCGTGTCGATGATTCTAGGACATGTAGGCTCTCAGATAACTGCAATCGAGGACTTCCGTGTGTTTGCAGTTTCAATGACACGTGTATTCCAAGAGCTTAGAGAGATGGGGCTTTCTAACCTCACCATAATCGACTTTGGTGGAGGCCTTCCGATAGACTACACAAGCACACATCAACCCAATCTGATGGAACTCTACGCCCTATCGTTGCTGACGGGGGTCAATGATGAACTGGAGAACTGGCCAGATGGCAAAGTACCAAATGTCATGGTTGAGTCGGGTCGTGGACTCACTGCGCTGGGTTCAATGGTCATGGTCAAGGCGCTCGAGGTGAGATCGGTGTTTCCATCGGTCGATGAAGCTGATGAAAGCATCAGGAAGGAAGTAGATGATGCCTTGAAGAGAATGGCCTCGGCCTCATCAGTTAGCGAATTACTAGGAATATGGAATGAGTCCAGGGTAAAGAAGTCGTGGCTTGCTGAGTCGCTGAGCGACCTGAGAGAGAAGGAGAGGGCCCTCGCGGGTGTCAGGGCGGGGATCCGACGTCAGCTGGCAAAACTAGAATCAACCGATTTGAGTTCAGATGCTCATCTTGAGAGACTCTGGTACCCAGACCACATTGTGATAGGTAATTTCAGCGTCTTCAATAGCGCTTGCGATTATGTCCTAGTCAAACAGCATTTCCCGGTGCTCCCCATCATAGACCTTCACATACGTCCAGAAACAACGGTAAGACTCGTAGATATCACGTGTGACTCGGATGGTGAGATCTCCCAGTTCCACAGAAAGAAGACCGAGGAGATCTGGTTTACACACGACTTCAGACCCTTGACAATGACCGAGGCCGGAATGGCCCAGGGGATACCTGTAGGACGTCTTGAGAACATCCATGGCTCATACTTTGCCATTGCCCTCACAGGAGCATATCAAGACGTGATCGAGATGAACCACAACCTGCTAGGAGACCTCCCTGATGTCGAACTACTCCTTACACAAGAAAAGGAGTGGCAGGTGAGATGGTTAACGGGTGCGGAGAGCATGGAGGAGCTCCTGGAGGAGATGGGGTATGTGGGCTTTGACATAGATGAAGATCCATACATGTCTGATGACGACTAGTCACGTAAGCTACAACTAGTGTGCTTGAAACAGCCTGTTGAAGTGGAGTTCCGCCCTACTCGCCCATCTCTTCTCCAGTCCATTCCTTGACCAGACTGTAGATCTCCTTGATCTGATTGTAGTTGAGGCGCGACATCTTGTCTGAGATCCACTTCCTCATCATGTAGGCGTTTAGGTACTGCTCTCTTAGTCGCTTGGTGGCATTTGACACGGTGATTGCCCTCCTCAATTCCTATGCGCGAATGCCGCCAGCTTAGAAGAATCGCACATAAACTTTTGCGAAGAAGTCTACTAGAGTTAAGACAGGCAGATGATCTCCCTCTGAGGCCTGGAAAGGAACTCACATCCGTTCTTTGTTATGATTATGTCCTCTTCTAGACTGACTTGGCCATAGTCTGAAGTCCTGACATTGAGCTCTAGGGTGAAAGCATTGCCGATTTCTACGACACCAAGAGGTGTGTCACCGTATCTGTCCCAAAGTGGACCTAGAATAGTACCACCATCGTGGGCTTGGCGGCCTATCTGGTGTCCCAAAGCGTGCTGATACTCTTCGTAGCCCTGTTCAAGTACATGATTTCGGGCTATGGAGTCAACTTCATGGCCGATACTTCCGGCCTCTATAAACTCGCTTGCGGCCTGAATTGCATCTCGCACGGTTTCAAAGGCGTGCTGCACTTCGTCCGGCACCTCAGACGGTCTTCCAAAGAAAAACATCCTCTGTAGGTCAGAACAATAGCCCTCGTACCTCACTCCGAAATCGAAATGTAACAGGTGGCCAGCCTTGGTCGTGTTGGAGGTCGGCCCTGAGTGTCCGAATTCCTTGTTTGGTCCAGCATCCACTGCAGGGTTGTGATCTGGATACCAAGCACCCGTCACCTTGTGACGTTCCATTGCTTGGCGAAATAGAGTGTGAATCTCTGTTTCGGTCATTCCGACCCTCAAGACTCCTCGCATCTCGTCAAAGATACCCTCAGTTATCTCAACAGCCCTTCGAATCCTCTCGATCTCCCTGGGCGTCTTTCGTCCTCTAAGACGAGCAACTACGGCCTCAGCACTGGCAAGACGTTCCTCGTGAGGAGTATCCGCCAGATTCTCTTTCAAGAGCAAGTACATGCCGTGAGTCAGACCATCTGACGCGACATCGTTCAGGCTGTAGTTGATGGCAATCTTGCTTGGCTTTAGGCGATCCAACTCACCCACAAGGATATCCCTGATGCTCTGAGTGTATGGAGTGACACAATCGAAGAGTCCCATGTCTTTGATGGCATCAGCATCAGCATTGCCAACAATAGCAGTCCTTTCTCCAGATTTTGAGAATACTAGCGCAGACTGCCATACTAGGTCTCCGCCAAAGACCAGCTCAAGTACTGGGTCAGCCATCTGAGAGGTTTCTCGAACCCACACAAGCCATGCGTCAATATCTAGCTCTTTGAGAATCTCGCCGACCTGTTCTGCCTTTTCCCGCACCAAATGAGGATTCATCTGTCACTCAACCCCCGTGATTGGTTCCATTATTCGTTCGGACGGATTACCGCCTTGATTGATTCTTGCCTTTGTTGAACCTCAAGCGCACCTTGAGCATCATCAAGAGAGAATGTATGTGTCACTAGGTCTTTGAAGGCAAATTGATCACAGTTGTCAGATATGGTCCTGAGAGCCTGATATACGTGGGTGGTTTCTGAGCCCCAGACAGTTCGGATGTCTAGGTGTTTGCGGTTCATATAGTGAGGGTTCACTTCGATTGTCCCACTGTCAGTATACTGGCCACAGATAGTGTACGTTCCTCCTTCTCTGACAAGTTCGATACCCTCAGGCACTGCCAGGGCATTCCCTGTAGCCTCGTAGACGATGTCTGGACCATGGCCCTCGGTGATGTCGCGTAAGGTCTTAGACCGTTCCTCAATTGATGTTTCACGGATGTTCAGAGCGTGGGTGGCTCCCAAGGTCTTCGCCATCTTCAGTCGATCAGGTGCTTGGTCAATCGCAACTATTGTCCTAGCACCATTGATTTTGGCCAATATGACGAGCATTAGCCCTACAGGACCGGCGCCCTGAACGGCCACACTTGCACCCCATTTCAAGGGGCTTCGTGTCACCGCATGAACTGCCGTAGGGAGAGCACAGCCTGCGAATATCGCGTCATCAAAGCTGACATGGTCAGGAATCTTCATGATCTGTGTGCGAGGCTTGAGATACATATATTCGGCATAGCCGCCAATCAGGAACGGCCACTTCGTAGAGTCAAGAGTGATTCCATAGACAGACCGATTCGGACACTTGGTTGGGGCCTTGGCGACTAGACAATACCA
>JBHLOD010000188.1:0-4264 GCA_048940825.1 Promethearchaeota archaeon
ATGCTATTAAGCTAGGTTTCTACGCGTTTTCTTCAACCCTGCTCTGACTCAAAGTCCACAAGATTGGATAGTACCCTCCTGAGAAGGGCCTCGAACTCATCGATCTCACTGTCTGTAAGCCCTCTGTAGAAGAGGTCAAGCATTTCCTGAGAAACCTGCTCGTACTTCTTGTGCAATTCCCTCGTCTTGTCAGTCAGTTCAATCAACGTCTTGCGTCTATCCCTGTCTGAAGGGACACGCTTGAGGTGCCCACTCTCTTCAAGCCTGTCCAGCATCTCTGTTAGAGTAGACTTTCCAAGCTGTGTTCTTTTTCCTAATACGTTAATTGAGATGCCATCTTCTTGCCAAAGAGCGAACAGTATCCTTCCCTGACCAGGACTTATCTCAATCTCATGCCTCTTCAACAACCTTGAGAATATCCGTCCAGAGAGATGATGAACCTTGGTGAGAAGGAAGCCTCCTTCTCGCACCCTTGTCATTCCCCTTCACCCAAGTCCAACCTGAACGTGTGGCTCTGATTCCATCCTCTTGCAACGATGGGCTTCATCCGAAGAATGGTATGATCTGGGTCGTCGTAACCCTTGGGATAATAGTACTCCCATCCATCGTGCCATATCGCCTGCTTCAGTTCTAGGTCAGGAACAATCGAGATTGCTCCTCCAAACATTGCACCTCTCGAATTCTCAGGATCACAGTAGTAGGTTGCAGCCTTTCTATTGCCCTTGACATCCGTTGTCTTGGTTGATGACGTATTAGTCGAGAAGATAATGAAGAAATCGTCTTCATGCTCTTGAAACAAGGGCACAAGCTTCGGGAATCGATCCTGATTTCTGAGGTTGAACATCGCCCTCGTCTGTGGAAAACCGTCCTTGTCAATGGTAGTCAGGTATGCAGGCCAAGCATTGTTCAAGAGATAGATGCACAGTTCTCTCAGCTCATCATCACTCAAAGCATTACACTCCTTTAGTTCTATACCGAATTATTCGGTTTCGAACCATTCGTCGGAACCATATAAATCTGATGTGCAACGCAAGAAGAAGACAAGCGCAACTAAGAAGCCCTCATACACCCTCTTTCCCCTCTATCTTTCAATCATTGCTTGACTGCCCAGAACACAACAAGGCCGGGGAAGGTTTCAAAGGCTCCGCACTTCGTGAAGTTCGCCTCAATAACCGCTCCAACATCATCCCCTTCCACCACTCCAAGCTCCGGAAAGAGATGTGTTGCAGTCACCCTGATGAACTCTCCAAGAGAGGGTTTTGCTGGTTCTTCAAAGAAAGCAAAGGGAGCGATAATCTTCAGAATCCCGCCCTTGACAAGAACCCTCTTGCACTCCGCTATGGCTCTTGGTAGGACGTTCCGTTCTGGTACTCCGCTAAGCCAAATCTCAGCCAATGCTTCGTTCGGAACTGCGATGTCGCATATGTTCCCTTTCACATCTCGAAACGGCAATCGTGTTCTGCTGACAAGTGTGCAATCTCCAAGAATGTCAAGAGGTTCACCAGAATTCCGTTCTGAGAGGTAAACAATCGTTCTAAGGTCTCTCTCCTTGAGTCTGGGAAAGGCTGCAAAAAGGATTCTCCCGTCAACACGTTCAATCTCCGGCACATCAAGCACGTCGTAGAGATAAGTTGCCGCAGTGTGTCTGTAACTGTCGTAGAAGTGCAGGACAACCTCTATCGAGTCTTTCAGAATCTCTCTCAGACGTGTTTCTCCTCGTGGCCCCAGTTGGTATACACGTCGATCGGGACCATGAGGTCCAGGCTGAATCTTACTTTCTACAAGACCTTCTGACTCCATCTCGTGTAACCATCTGTAAAGTGTAGTCAGTTGTGGTCTGCCAAGCTCATCCGGAAACACCTGCAGAAGGTCATAGCCATGAAGCGGCGTCTTGTCTAGTGCCAACAAGATTCGATCCTTCACGCGACCCTTCGAAATCTTCAAGCTATATGCAATCCCACGTATAGCTAAGGGTGCATTCCTACTTATTATCATCCATCTAGGTATATTTCATCGTGAACTTACAATGAAGTGTGAATCGTGCGGAATGACCATGACCAAAGCTGAAGAGTTCGGCGGTCATGATCCAAACAACAAGCATTGTGTATACTGTTCTGATGCCGATGGGAACCTCAAACCAAGAAATGAAGTCCGTGAGGGCATGATTCAGTTCTGGATGGCCCGCGAGAACATTGATCGCAAGACAGCAGAAGAGAAGACTGATTCATACATGAGCTCCCAACCGGCTTGGAGAACCTAATCCGACCCTGACAAGCGGAGGCTGCCGAGTTCAATTGTCCTTCTCCTGCCTCCGCTTGACCTTTCAGAGCTCTGATGAGAATATCTGCGGCGGTCACCATACTCGGTCTCAAATCATTAAACATCCGTCGTTTGAGCGATCATATTCCTCCTAGCCTGCAACACCTGAATACTAGCAACGCTGAGGGCCAAGATAATGAGTCCTGCCCAGTCAATTAGGTCGGGCATCTCCCCCAAGAAGACAATGGAGAGCACGACAATTTGCGGCAGCATTGTGCTATTGATGACACTAATATCCACGGCTCGCAGGACCTGCATGGCCCTGTTCCAGATTATGAACGCGAAAGCCGTATTCACAATGCTCAGCCAAAGAACATACACCATCGCAGTTGGAGTGAGAATGATGAGCCCTTCGAATACAACGCCAGTCACCATGAGTATACTGGCACCTATTGCCATGCTCACTCCAGTCACAACTAGGGGGGGAGATGCCCGTTGTCTGTTTATTGCTCTGCCAAGTATCGAAGAGAGGGCGTTGAAGAGCACTCCAATCAATACAACAGACAGTCCAACAATCTCTGTGAAGTCGAGGTCAATTGGGTAGAAGTATATCATCGCCCCAACAACAACCAAGAACACTAGTAGACTCTGTACTCTTGTGGGTACCTCTCTCAGCGTCAGAATGCCCAGTGCTAAGACGATAATGGGTGTGAGATTCAGCAACATCGAAACCGTGATTGCAGGTAGTAGGTCGAGGCCCACGAATTGAGCCGCTTGAGTCACTGCCACAAACACCACTCCGTAGAGCGCCATTGTCAGCCACCACGACCTGTCCTGGTTCTTCGTGAATTCACGATGCTCTTTCTTCCACACTATTGCTCCAACCAGAATGACTGCGGCTACAGTATATCTCAGTCCTGCAAACGTGAGTGGTCGAATGTCCTCCAGTCCGAACTTGATGATTACCCAGGATGACGCCCATAGAACGGTCACGAACAGCGCCTCCACTACAGCTCTTTGGTGGCTCCTCTTCGTGCCTAATCTGCTCACTTCGATCGACTCTTTCCCACTCGCAATATCCATTCTTTTGGACGCACCCAATCATTCGAAGCACTCAAGTAGAATTAGTATATTGCCGTCTTAAGACGGGTCGATATAATGGACAGGTGTTCACGATGGTTGTTGAATGTAGAATCAGAATCAGCTCCGAGGACTACTACTCGTGTGATCTGACAAAGAAGATACCCGTGCGCGTGTCAATCGTTACGATAGATGGCGATACAGGTTTTGGGATATCCGAACCTCTTGAAGACGGAGAGCAAGCCCTCCAAGCGTATGTTGACGGTCTTCGCGAGTCTCCAAGCGTAGTGGAGGTGGATGTAACCTACAGGTCGTCACAGGCATATTGGACTAGAGTGGTACATCGCCTTGATCGTGACTCCATCTATGAAACGGTCCTGAGAAACGGTTGCATGACCCGCCTCCCAATTGTGATACAAAGGGGTGTACAGCATCATACTGTTTTGGCGCCGTCCCGCCGCCTGCTTGGTCAGTTACTTCAGGAACTCCGTAGACAGTTCACAATGGTGGAAATCGCGCGAGTCAGAGAGCGGCCAACCGATCCATACCAAGCTATACTCACTGAGAAGCAACAGCAGGCGCTTGTTCTTGCGTACAAATCTGGCTACTACGAAATGCCGCGAAAGGTGAAGCTTGCCGATCTCGGTCAGAAGCTGGGTATCAGACGTGTCGCGATGCAAGAGCGACTGAGGCGTGCTGAGTTGAGAATCTTGACTGAGTTCACAGAAGAGATGCTTGCATAGCTACTGAATCAATTGTCGTGCGTGTGCAAGGACATTTTCCACACTAAATCCGAACTTCTCAAAGATGACATTCGCTGGGGCGGACGCTCCGAACTTCTCAACAGTAATCATTGCGCCATTGTCCCCAACGTATCTCTCCCATCCTTGACCACGTCCTGCCTCCACAACAAGGCGAGCTTTCA
>JBHLOD010000189.1:0-4260 GCA_048940825.1 Promethearchaeota archaeon
TCGCAATCTCGGCTGAGAGTCTTGCAATGGATATGCCTGCCCTGATCGAACCAGGAGTTTCGATGTCGGTACTGACTCTCGTGGCTGACACCAGACTGTATATGCTGTCTAGTGTTTTGTCGGAGAGCTTGTATTCCGGGCAGTTCATCTTCACAATCTCAATCTCAGTGGACTTCCTGGGGTACCCAAGTCTAATCCAAACACGTATGCGGTCTCTCAATGCCTCGCTCAGTCTGTGGGCGCCCGACATCTCGCTTGGGTTCAGAGTCAGGACTGGGAAGAAGTCATCGCTTGCCTTTATTCTGCCTAGGCGTGGCACAGTGGCACTCCATTCCTCGAATGGTTCCAGGAGACTGTTCTGAACATACTCAGGCAGTCGGTTTGCTTCGTTGAGACCAAATACACCACCTAGAATCATTGATTTCAGTAGAGGGCCCGGGTCAAATGATTCGAGAGTGAAGCCCTTGCTTAGGACCAGACTCGGATTGAAGGATCCAATAAGGTGCGCTGGGCGCACACCTTCGTCCCCAGTGAGCCACTCAAAGTCACGGCCACTCTTTTCAGCATATGCCCTGAGCAAGAGAGTCTTCCCGACTCCTGGCGGCCCGATCAAGCCGGGAATCAGCCCGGAGTTCTCGCAGTCCTCAAGGATCTCGAATGCCTCCTTGTACTGCTCCTTCACCACAATCTTGACTTTCTCCTTCTTTGCGGCTCTTAGCCGTTCGTCAAATCTGTCCGAGAATTCCTTCGCACTCTTCTGCATATCAACCGCCCCCAGAACTGGAATTTCGTGACTGAGAGTCGTATTAAAGCACGTTGCTTCTGAGCAGGCACGGATGCCCTGTAATAGGGTATCCTCGACTGATTTCACAAAAAGGTTGGGGTCTCTCTAGTCCTCAAGTAGACTCTCTCCAGTCGCAAAGAGAGCAGGTTGTCCTCCGGTGTGCCAGAATAGGGTAGGAGAGTCAGCTTCAATCTCACCAACGAGAGCCATGCGAATTAGAGCCAGTCCCGCCTTCGCTGTATAGACGTGGTCCAGCAGCACTCCCTCCACCTTGGCGAACATTTGTATCGCGCTCCGAACTCCGTCATCAATTATCCCGTATCCTTTCCCTACAAAGCGTTCGTCAATCTGAATGAGGGGCTCGAATGGTTCTGTGAGAGCGGGGTAGTTCTCGATGGTTCTGGATACCATCTCCCGAATTCGTTCCTCAGTTTCCTTAGCGTCGCGAAGAACGCTCACTCCCACGATGTCGGTTTCTAGCTCAGCCATCTTGGCTCCGATATACATGCCAGCCAACGTGCCTCCTGTCCCTGCTGCGGTAATAATCCGTTCCGGGAAGAACCCAGTTTCTTCACACTGAGTCCTCAGCTCCACCATTGCATTCACGTACCCAATGGTTCCCACGGGCATGAATGCACCAGGCGGAATCCCATACGGTCGCAGGCCAAGGTCTCTGAGGGTGTCAATCACTGCAGCCATTCGGTCGGTGAGGTCCTCAAAGCTGTCATCGGGGAAGAATTTCACCTCAGCGCCGAAGAGCTTGTCAAGAAGCAGATTGCCTGCGTATTCCTCGGGCTCCTCGCCAGCCAGAAGAAGAATACACCGCAGACCCGCGCGCGCCGCCATAGCTGCGGTCTGCCTACAGTGATTACTCTGAACTGCCCCAACCGTTACCAAAGTGTCAGCATTCTTCTCTTTGGCGTCAGCAATGACATACTCAAGTTTCCTTATTTTGTTGCCTCCAAAGGCGACGCCTGTGAGGTCATCTCTCTTTATCCACAGGTCATTCAGGCCAAGAGATTCTGCAAGATTCTTCAATGGTTCCATTGGTGTGGGTAGATTGGCCATCCGAAGCCTCGGTAGGACATCAAGCATTCAGGCACCCGCTCCAGTGAAGTGGGAGATTATATACATCAAGATGGCAGTAACGATTCCGGCGAGTAGAGTCTTAGCCCCGTAAGACCACATGCTCTTTCTTGACACTCTGCCTAGAAACAACCCTAGTAAGAACAAGAGAAGCATGCAAATGACAATGGCGGTGTAGAACGCCGTGTACACGTCTATCAAATTGAGCGGAACGAGCATCAGAGGCGTGATGATAATCAACGCGGCTCCAGCTGGAGCTAGACCATCAACAACTGCCACCACGACTGATGTTGTCCGCGTGGCTTTGGCGTACATTGACTCGCTCATGTCCGCGAGCATTGCCCGACCCATCTCCTCCACCTCACGGTCTCTCTCTGCACTCTCAGCCAAGTATGAACCGCTGAACCCTGATACAGCCATAGCCACACTTGTACCGACAGCCGCAAGAAGAAGCGCGTTGAAGACTATGCCTGGATTGGCTGGATCTATCGTGATGAGACCACCAAGAATGAGCCCCAGCATTGTCAGCGCGCCGTCGAACGCGTTCATTGCCAAGTAGCGGCGGGCAATCTCAACACCCTGTGTGAGTTCTAATGCCCTCATCGTACGTTCAATAAACCCACGGTCGTCATCAGGAGCAGTCCTTTCTTGACGACCTTCTTGTTGGTCATCCTCTGGTTCGGTCACAGAAGCGTTACTCCACGAATGATGTCCACCGTACTCGGAAGGCTCGTGGGTTATAAGCTATCCGGAATAGAGTGCTTGATTGACAATCGTTGCTCTCGCGATTACCGCGTCAAGCTCCATCATCTCAGGATTCTCCAACATGCATTGGAGACCGTTCTAGAAGATTATGAATCCCGTCCAGATGAGAATGATGAGAACGAACAACACCAAGATCAGAATCAGGAAGCAGATCAGTTGCAGGCTGCACGTGCAGCATCTTTCACAGAAGCCCTTCTCTTCCGGTCTGCGAGGAGCCTCGCCGTAGTCCTCAGGCATCGGTATCTCGGTCATTTGCATCACGTAGTCATTCTTGATGTGCTTCACTAGAAGCCTGCTCAGTCTGTGTCTATCTCTCATATGAGTATATCGGGCTTGAATACGAATCCTCCAGGGACATTGATGACTTAACTCAAGGCTACGCAAACATGAAAAGCACAAGTGATGGAGAGCTACGTGCATCGATGCGTTTGGTCGACAAGCACGCTATGGGGTTAGGATAGGTGTCGGATAATAGCGAGATTGACACAATCTTCGACAGGCCCTTCGGCCTGAGACTCATCGGCCTGACTCAGATGTCCTTCGGAGTCTTTGGCCTGCTTGCTGCAATCGGTGTCTTGGTAGCCTCGTTTATTGGCGACCCCACATTTGCCACAATAGGTCCAATCTACGCCTTGATAATCTTTGTAGGAGTTGCTCTGCCCTGCTTGGTCATCGGCAACTATGTGGATGATTTAAGGCGCAGTGCAGTGATTGCTCAGACTATATACAGTATCGTGGCAATTGGACTAACAGCGTTCTTTCTTTATAATTGGGGACTGACCTATCACTGGGCAGTTCCATGGCTCGACACAAGCTTTGACATTGCAATCGGCAACGTTGCCGCCTTCGTCTTGGCGACTCAATCGGTCTTCGTCGTATATCTACTCGTGAGGTGGAATAAAGTTGCGCCGCCGCCCGGAACTGTCATCGTGAGAGACCGGCGTAGAGCACGTCTGATAGAGAGAGGTCTCTATCCAAGTCCACTGGCACCTTCATTGCTCGCGCCTGATGGTGAGCATGTGCTCACACCTGAGGAAACCAAAAGAATTCTCGACGTACGAAGAGTCACGACAGAAGAGGGGATGGCAATACTGTGCTCCAACTGCAGCGGCGCCACACCCTTGACGGAGATGGAGGAAGATAATACTATTCAATGTGCCTTCTGCGGAGTCACACTTGCTGTGAGCGGGGTCTTTGTGCCCTGTGAGAATCATCCAGAGTATCTGGCGGCTACTAGCTGCGCCGTCTGCGGTGATTATTACTGCCGAGGATGTCTTACAGCGCAAGACCCGCCTGTAGACGAAAGATGGCAAGGTTCCAGTGTCTACCTATGTCGCAAGTGCTTCGAGGGCAGATACAGACCTGCTGTCACAACAACCTCATTGGTTCTACCAATAGAGGACCTGTTCGGCAGGGCAGGTGGTTGGTTCACAAGGGTCGGAAAGATATATCGTAGGTTCCTCGGAGCCTATGGTAATTCTCTGGGCTACGTATTTAGGGCCGCTCTTCAACTGGCTGGGTCCTTCGCAAAGGCTGGAGGCAAGGGAGGAGGAGACGATGCAGCTGGCATCATCATCGTGATAATCATCGCAATCATCGCTATTCCGATACTGGTCGGAGTCCTG
>JBHLOD010000190.1:0-4243 GCA_048940825.1 Promethearchaeota archaeon
TACAGGAGGCGCCCGGTATGCGAACAGGTCTTTCAGCAAGAATGCAGTTTCCATTGTCTTGCCTACCATCTCTACCTTGACGAGGCCAGAATTCATCAGTGGAGTTATCGCTTCAACCAGATCTACTGAGTCTGCCTGAACCTGACTCTTAAGCCACATAGATAGCTTCGCTGTGCTTTCAACAGCCTCGGTATGTAGACGCTCCAGGAGAAGAGCACTCGAAGGAGTCAGGAAGATCTGTGCGCACAATTGTTCCCCAGCCAACGAGGGCATCACGCTCTTCTTCTTCAGGATTTCTGCAATATCGACGGATTCCGGATCCTGACTCATCAATTCAAGCATGAAACGCCCCATTCCTGAGATCTCTTTGGAGATGTCAGCTACATTCTCGTCAATACCAAGCACAAAACCAACGGTCCAACCTGGGAATGCATCCATTGTGAAGGAGGCTATCCTCATTCCCTCAACTTCGAGTTCCTGCATCTCCTCCACTCCTTTCTGATGCTCATAGAACACCATGTTCAGAACCTTCTCTGTTAGAGTAAGAGTGGAAGGATGTCGTTTCTTGACAATGAACCCCTGATAATCATCCAATTGTACAACAAAGGCGGCTTCTGGCATCTGACGCTCCCATCACGGCTTTGCAGTCTCCACATAAATGTGTGACCGTTATGTATACCCTGTCCCATCCTGCCTATTGATGAGCTATTCCTCTTCCAGGTGGTCAAGACATGTGATGTGTCCTTCATCATCTAGAATCCAGCAGTCCTCGCAGACGAGTTCTTGGCAGACGCAACAGAGTCCAATGTGATGTCCGAGTCCGGACATTACTGTTTCTCTTGCTTCTGCCGCGTGTTCTTTGCAGAATCCACTACCGCATTTCCGACACTCGAAGGATGCTTGCCCTCTGCAGACTCTGCAGAAATCTGATTGCTTTCTTGGAACGGAGGTGATACTCATGGCCAATGTTGAGTCCCCACCGTCTTTTGATACCAGCGAACCCCTGCAGGTGGGGTCCAAACAGTAACCGACCCCTTTGTATTCCCCACAGTACAAGCAATAGGGCTCGAGTACCGGTCTATTCCGTGTCATAGATGGCGTCACTGCAAGCATTTTTGTCGAGGCGCTATCTCTTGCGCATCATCTCCTGAGCTAGAAAGGATGAAAAGCATTTCCTCAGACGTCGAAAGCAGTGGGCGCCGATGGACCTGGAGAGCGAAGTTCTCATAGTACCCTTTACTGCCTCCCGCAGTCTCCAACTTGCTGGAGGCCCTCCGATGGAACAGGCCGTTCCAGAGGACTTTGTGCTCGCGGTTATGTTGCTACGTGCACTGGAAGAGAGGAATGGAAACAATCTCGAGTTCGTTCTCAAGGCCTACTTTCCCGTACTTGTGGTTGAGTCGTCAGTGCCAAACCATCACTTCCTCATTGAGCTTCTAGGAATCAGCTCTTCGGAAATCATGCCCATGGTTGATACTGGTATCGATTCGGTCATTGGGCGAGTGAGGTCGTCTAAGGAGTCCAGTGAACTCCTCAAATGCATTCGGGATGCGCGGGGGGTTATTGCTTCTACGACGAGTGCCGATGAGGTCGCTATTCCGGGACTCGCGTCCGGGTCTTTGGCGACAGGTATAGCAGAAGTAATGGACCGGCCATCTAGGAGCTACATAGAGCCCTACGCCATAATTCTTCCAGAGGTGCTATCAAAGAAGAAGGCGTTTGAATCCGCAAAGAAACTCCGCGTGACCTCTCTGGTTGCCGCTGCTGCAGATAGGCTTCTCTCTGAACTTCAAGATTCTATTCATTCTAGAGTCAAAAAGATAATCGAATCCAGTCAGGCAGGTGTTTCAGACAGTGTTGAAAGGCTCCAGCAGAGGATTGATGTTCTGCGGAAGGAAGTAGAAAACCTGGACTTCCGACTAGAGCAAATGCGGGGCGATGAGGCCACGGTCCTTAAGAGAACCAAGAGCGCCCGCCTATCTGCTCTCAAGCGAGACGAAACACGTCTCAAGAGTCTACTTGGACGCACAGAGAGCATATCTGCGGAGTTGCATGAACATCAGGCACTGTTGAACTCCGACATAGAGAAAGTCCGGACTGAACTGAGTAAGCAAAAGGAGAAACTTGGAGAGATTCTTGTTCCGGCGAGGGGTGTTGAGATTGAGAGCGAAACTGCGTTTCTGCTGCTCCCCTTCATCATTGCCGGGTTCTCGAAGAAGGGCAGATTGAAGATCTCAGTCTATCCTCCTTCGCGACTCATGGAAGAGCCTCAGAGAGTGGGACGACGACGTGAGTTCGTGGACGTTCTCAGGTCAACATCAGATGCAATGGACAACATTGCAGGCATCCTTGCCAAACGTGCCAACAGCGACGTAGACCTGAGAAAGACAATTCGTTCGCTCTCCAAGAAACATAGTCTTCTGGCTGCCAAGAGTGCTCGCAGGCTGGTAAGAGAGGGCGTTGCCTCTCTAGTTTCAGATGGATTCGCGAAGGAGTCTGTGCTGGAAGACATCGAAACCCTTCTATCAGGTATGCCTGAACATACGTTGAAGGTCAAGCACAGAATCCCAGCGCGTGTCGTTGCCGCTGATGGTCTTTGCCAGGTCAAGTTTCACATTCATGACGACTCCGGAAATCCGATAGAAGCGGCCTTGGTTGAGCTTGGTGTCTTCAGGGCAGAATCGGATTCCAAGGGTGTTGTGAGAGCTTCTCTGCCTAGAAGCAGCTATGAAGGGACAGTGTCATCTTCAGGATTCAGAGAGAAGACCTTGGAGTTCACACTCCGTTCTGCGGACGATGTGGTAATCCCTGTGGTCTTGAACCCTCTGTCCAAGGAGGAGTACTTGGACAAGGAACTGGACGGACTATTGGAGCGAGCAGAACGCATTGAACAGATTCGGGAGAGGCTCTGGGAGGCATTTGAGAAACAGGGGACCACCCTCCTGACAATCCCTGTCTATCGGAGTGCTCTGGTGGAACTCCTCTCTGAGCTCGGATACGAACCTGAAGCATGGATTGCTCAAGCCAAGAAGAAGCGAGGAATGGTGAAGGGACTCCTTAAGCGTGATGATCGGACCGAGGGAATTCGAAGAGACATCTTGCGTCTAGCTGAAGAATCCAAACAAGCAGGAGGAATCATGCTATTCTCCGAACTCCTTGTGCGCTTGGATGATATGGGATGGGCCACGAACCGTGACGAGATTCAGCATATTCTAGGTAGTATGTCAAAGGAGGGACTTGTCCAGGGCACTACTAAATTGGAGAGCGGTGCCCTACTCGTCCAGTTCGTTCCCGTGTCCCTCACAAGTGACCCCCAGCAGATATTGAGCCTTGCCGCAGCAAGCAACGGAAAGATTACAATTGAAGATGCAGTTGTGCATCTTGGCTGGACCGAGGAACGTGTGAATATCGCGCTTGACCTACTGGTGGAGAATGGTGTCGCCAAGATTCAGAAGAGCTACTCAAAGAGCACCCAGTACTGGTTTCCCGGCCTTCGGGGAAAGAAATAAGTCGCCGTCACATCCCGTTCTTCTTGTTGAGGGGTATTTAACCCTGGGATAGGAGATCTCTTCATGAATCGGCTCTCTCACATGGTCTTCGCCTTCTCCATGTTTGTAGGTCTGTATACGCTAATCTATGCTTACAGTGTCTGGCTCGATTTCTCTGGCCTGTTGAGTGACCTGCTATTCTATTACGTGGCGGGTGGCATCATTGTCACCTTCGTGGCAGTGCCACTCTTGTATTGGAGGGCTCCACATAAGGAGAAGAGCGGGCGTACCTTTGGCAATCGTGGTGCAGTTGGAGCACTGGCGTTTGTTACGTTCTGTGTTGGTTCACTCTGCGGCGCAGTATTCTATCAGTGGACAAGTGGAATCTTGTTCATCGGTGATCTGAACATCTTCATAGGCGCCCTGATTACTGTTTCAGGAGCGCTAATGCCGGATTGGGACATCCCGTTCCTAGGCATTTCACGACACCGCAACATAATCTTCCATTCTGTGATCCTACCATTCCTCGTAGTACTGATGACTCTGATCAACGTGGCTCAGAGCATCGCCTCGTCATATTCGTTGGCAGTTGGTGCTCACATGGAATTCTACGTGACTGCACTGTTCCTGCTTGGCTATGCATCCCACATGTACCTTGACATATTCCCAAGTGATGCCAACCCTCTGGAGATTGTCTGGCGAGCCGTTGATGTCGCAAGTGAAGCACCGACAGGACTGAAGCCTATGGGGCCAAT
>JBHLOD010000191.1:0-2255 GCA_048940825.1 Promethearchaeota archaeon
CTCTTTCTCCACCGAGTTGCCACCACGCTCAACAATCTTGGGGTCTTGTTGGCTGAAACAGACGGAATTGCAGAGGCCGAGGACGCGCTCAAAGAGGCACTCGAGATTCGCAGGAATCTTGTCAAAGATTCACCGGTTGCCCATGGCCCCAATGTTGCATCGACCCTCAACAACCTCGGTATACTTCTCACCCGAACCAATCGAGTATCAGAGGCAGAGGAGACCTATCGTGAAGCAATTGACATCGGAGAAGAGCTAGTTTCAAAGGTACCAACGGTCTATCGACTTGGACTGGCAACAACTCTCTGTAACTATTCACTTCTGCTGTCATCTGTCGACAATAGAGATGATCCCCTACAGAGGACCGTGACCAGACTAGAGGAGCTCGGCGTCGACAGTCTGCCTGAGAATGAGATGTGGTCAGAGGACGAGGACGAAGAAGTAAATCCTGCAGGGCCTACCTGAAACAGTCAACGGTCTATCAAGACCAACCACTAGGTGTATGTCCGGGTATCATAGTGGATGTGCCAGAGAGTGCTCTAATTCGTCTATCGCCTCACAATGGTGACTCGAGCGTTGACTGAATAGTGCAACGTTTCAATGACAATCTGTACACAAGGCGAGTGGCAGCTGGCCAGCCAGCAGATAGTGGATGGCTATGAACCCAACAATACCAATGATTATGATCAATAGAAGGATTACACTCTTTCTCATCTACTAATCCCCCTGATTCCATCATACGGCCCTCTCTCGGCTATATGATTTGTGCAGGGTCTTGACTGAGCGGAAAAATGGGATTAGAGGTGACTTCTTCCCAATCGAATGAAATATCAGTGTGGATTGCAGGATACTGATGAGCGTGCGGAGGGATTATCATGACCAGTGATGAAGCTCCACCAACCCTGGTGCCGACCTCTGGTGTTCGATTTGAAGACCAAGTGAGAGCCGTCAGGGCCTATGTTGTACTGAGCAACAATGGAACCGAACCTGTTCATCTTCATGAGGTCAAGGGGATAACGAGATTGGCACGGTCCCAGATCTCTGGTCTTAACTCATACATGGTTCAGCTTGGTCTGTTAGAGCACACGAGCAGAGGACACTACAAGCCAACTACGGCCGCAGTCAACTTATGCAGCAGTGCTCCTGGCGAGGAGGACTTCAGCCAAGTCACAGAGGTCCTTGAGAGATCTGCCCTATTCTCACTGGTTCAGCAGTACTTGCGAGTCCATGGTGGCGGATCAAGTCCGGGACTGATTGAGTACATCATGGAGAAAGCAGGAACAGAGGAAACGTATCGAGTACAGAGCGCAGTAGAATGGCTCATCAGGTCCGGGTTGGTTGAACGAGGCCAAGACTAGGGCCTCATTGTTGTCCTAGCATTTACCTCGCTTACTCAATCCTGAGATTCCTAGAAACCGCAAGCGATGGCTGCGCAGGTTCATCATGAACCTCTGGGTCCCAGTACAACTCGTCACAGAATTCTCCGCTGAACAGAGTCTGCGTTCGCCTTATCTCGACATTCCTGTTTCTACGGTTGGCAACTGTCATGTTAGTATAACATGTGGCATAATAGGCCAGCTCGGGGTCGCTGACGTGTCTCAGAGATTCATGCACTACGCACTTGTCAAATTTGGCAAGAATCATACTGTCATCAAGGTCAGCAACGGCGAATGTGTATCCACCAGTGGCCGGCAGGCTGCCTGTTAGCCCCTGTCTGAACTGCTCTATCTTGGTGGTATCCGGTTCATCCTCTGCGCGTCTATCAGCTAGGTAGTCAACCGCATCCTTGTATGTGCTGATTCCTTCCTCTTTCCCCAATAGGTCAACAAGGACCTTCACCACGTTGTAGAAGAGGATGTTTTCCGCCTTCTCTCGGTCAATGTACAAGACGGTCGTCTTTCTAGGTGTCTGAACTTTGGCCCCTTGGCTTCTCAAGTGACTGAGAATGAACCTAAGAGCAGGACGAAGGAAAACCATCCGTTCCGTGAGATTAGGCAACTCTTGTTCAATCTCACCAATACTGACTGCACCGTAGTCAATGTCAGCCGCCCCCTCACTTTCAGACCATACCGAAATAACACGTTTGGCGAACTCTTCGAAGATGTCTTCTCTTCTCTCTTTGATAGACTCCAACGTGTCATCCAATCGAGTGAGTATCTTCAGCGTGAATGCGTGCAGATCAATCTCAATCGTGGCCTTGGGATTGTATGCATTGAAGACCTCGTAGTCAAGCTTCACATCGCACTCAATCATGG
>JBHLOD010000191.1:2355-4237 GCA_048940825.1 Promethearchaeota archaeon
ATCACCTCTACACTCGTGGGAATCGCCATTGACCAAGGCCTCATCGAGAGCGTGAATTCGACGATGATGAGTTTCTTCACTGATTGGACGATTCAGAATGTTGACAACCGAAAAATGAACATCACAATTGAACATCTGCTCACATGGACGGATGGAATGGAGTTCCACGAGAATGACTATCCCTATAATGACCCAAGAAACGACCTTGGTCAGATGTGGGTGAGCGATGACGCGCTTCAGTATTGCTTGGACCGCCCGATGTGGAATGACCCTGGACAGAGTTGGTGGATGAACTCAGGAACTCTGATAATCCTCGGCGGAATCATTGAGATCCAGTCGGGCATGTCAATCTTGGAGTACGCACATCAATGCCTCTTTGGACCCCTTGGAATTGACAATGTCTATTGGTCACAGATTGGTGGTGGAGCCGCCGGAGGTTGGTATCATACTGATGGAGGGCTCTATCTCACGGCACGCGACTTTGCCAAGCTCGGCTATCTGATGCTGAACAACGGGACTTGGGATGGAGCTCAGATTGTATCAGAGGAATGGGTCGCTCAAGCCACTACCCCCAGAATCAGTACCGGCTGGGGAGGCAGCTACGAACTCATGGGATATCAGTGGTGGTACTGGCCCAGTCAGAGTATATACTCGGCTCACGGACACCATGAGCAGGCAGTCTATGTATCTCCAGAACACGATCTAGTGGTCGTCTTCAATGGAAATGTCCCGGATGGAGAATTCTATCCGGCAGATTCACTCATAAGAGAACAGATCATTCCTGCAATTGATGGGGCGTCTTCCCCTCTTCCTGGCTTTGTGTTGGTTCTTTCTGGATTTGCCGTAGTTGCAGCCTCAATTGTCATTGCCACTCATGTTTTCAGGAAACGGAATGCATGAACTCCAGCCAGCCTTACGTCAGGACTGATGAATAGGGGCCAAGGAGAGCAGGGGATTCACTCAGAATTTGGAACACGTGTTCCAAGGAAACTCACTTCCTGACTGACCTCTGAGTTCATTTTCAAAGAGGACGTCCATGAGAAGATGAACAGAATGGCAAACCTGATATCCGTTGCAGAGAAGGTGACATATGCCACGAGCGTACTCCGAAGGGGCGGGTGCAATGATAGCCTGGCTAGTCTTTGGAATCCTCCTCTCTGCAGCGGTCAGTCTATTCATTGTTGTTCTCGGCGTGATGGAGAGCAATCTCATCATACTGTCGATTGGAGCTGTCCTTCTACTGGCCACTCTCGCTGCTACGTTCTACGGGTACAGGGCACTCTACGGTTCCAACACGAATCAATAGTGTGGTTCAGGCCGTCTGCGTGACATCTTGCTTCTTTTGCATACATCCGTTGTTTCCCAACATCCCTGGTATAGGGAGATGACCCGGTCCTACAATCTCTCACGCTGAAGACTGAATCCGCATCTGTTTCTTGGAGAGCAACTACATCATACTAGCGAGTTCCTCACCTATTTGGGTGAATGTCCCTTCAGCACCCTCTTCGAGTGGGCCCTCATTTCCTAACACAATAGCTGACCTAGCCGACTTTGCAATGCCAAAGCCAAGGCCCTTGAGTTTCTTCTCAATCTTTCCGCCGGCGGATCCAGCCATCCTGCTCTTGAACTTCGTGTCAAATGCAAATGCCTTCTTGCCACTCAGGCCTTCGAAGCCCTTCAAACGCTCAAGAAACTCCTTTGCGGGTTTCGATATATTCCAGGCGTGCACAGGGGTTCCTACACACAACAGGTCAATCTTTTCCAACTCATCATACTTGACATCGCCAACCTTGGCAGTGTCCGTGTCAATCCCACCGCTCTGTAGACCCGCTGCCAATGCCTTCGCTATCTTCTCAGTATTGCCAAACTTGCTGTAGTAAAC
>JBHLOD010000192.1:0-4211 GCA_048940825.1 Promethearchaeota archaeon
AACCAGAGCATTCTGAAGATGACACTTGAGGTCTACGGTACTGCTGCCATGGTAGACCTTGTCAACGTAAAAGGAGGAATCCCAACAAGGAACTGGCAGACGGGTGTGTTTGAGAACGTAGAGGAAATCAATGGTACCGCAATCAACGAGAACATCCTCGCACAGCGAAAGCCCTGTTTCGCATGCCCGATCCACTGTGGTAGGATCGCTGAGATCAAGTCAGGTCCGTTCAAGAGCAAGGGAGAAGGACCTGAGTATGAGAGCATCGCCTCGTTGGGTACAATGTGCGGTGTCGATAACTTAGAAGCGATTACTTTGGCACATTTCCTATGCAATGAATATGGAATAGATGTCATCTCTGCTGGAAACACTGTGGGTTTCGCGATGGAGTGTTATCAAAGGGGTATTCTGACCGACGAGGATGTTGATGGGATGGACTTCTCGTGGGGCAATGCCCAGCTAATCGTCGATATAATACACAAGATTGGGAAGCGCGAGGGGGTGGGTGACCTACTTGCAGAGGGTACGATGAGGATGGCAGAGAAGCTTGGCCAAGGTTCGGAGCGTTTTGCCATGCATGTAAAGGGTCTGGAACTTCCTGGCTACGATAGTAGAGCGGCCAAAGTCACGGGACTGGCCTACGCTACTGCTAATCGCGGCGGAGATCATATAACGGCGTACATCGAAGGACCCGCCTTTCTTGCCATGCCTTTCATGATTGTTGAAGATGCTGATGTGGGAGACCCCTTACAGGAGATCCCAGAAACAGCTCTGGTTGTCAAGAACTTCGAAGATGCGCTCGGCAATTTTGATTCCATCGGCGGGTGCAAGTTCATGGGTATGGTGCTCTCGGCCGAGGACTGGGCCAAGTTGATGTCCACTCTGATGGGGTATGAGATGACTGCCGGAGAGTTCCGAACTACTGGGGAGAGAATCTACAATCTCGAACGAGCCTACATATTGAGAGAGGGCTTCACAAGGGCGGACGACACATTGCCACCAAGGCTTCTCGAAGACCCCCTCCCAGAGGGGCCAGCACAGGGGCATGTTGTGAATCTGGATGTCCTGCTAGATGCATACTACAACTATCGGGGGTGGGACGAGCAAGGCAGACCCACCAAAGAGAAGCTGCGAGAGCTTGAATTGGAGTGGCTTGTTGATGTCGTGCACTTAGATGCTGATGACGTCAGGGAGGTCGCCAAGCCCAAGGCCAGGACCATATTGACACCTGTAAGAAAGGAAGAAGCAGCTTCAGAAACAAGGGAATTGAGCACAGACAAGCCCTGGCTCGAGAGCTATCAGCTTGGTCCTTTCAAGCTTGAACACTCGTTGGTCCCTTATCCGGAGATGAACGTATACCAGTATCTTGAGGACTCAGCCAGGGAATTCCCTGACAACTTAGCTCTTGAATATCTGGATGAGAAAATGACGTATTCTGAATTGAAGGACAAGGTAGACAGATTGGCGGCAGCCTTTGTCGAACTAGGTGTGAAGAAAGGCGACGCTGTTGCAACAGTCCTACCGTCTTGTCCGGAATTCATACTCGCGGACTATGCTGCTATGAGGATTGGCGCAGTTCATGTCCCCTTGAGTATTTTGCACAAGGAAGATGCTCTCCATTACGAGCTCAGTGAAAGCAATGCGGAAACTGTGGTTTGTTCATACAGGCGAGTTGAACGTGTCAATAAGGTGAAACCAGACACAAAGGTTAGGACTGTAATCTACGCTCCAACCAGGATTTTTCCAGACTATGAATATCCTGACATGAAAAAGATTCACCAAGATGGCTACTACCTCTTGGATGACCTGATGGAGAAGCATGAACCACACACCGACACAGTCGAGATTGACCCAAAGGAGGACATCGCTCTCCTCCCTTTCACTGGAGGTACCACTGGACAACCCAAGGGGACTATGCTGACTCACTATAATCTGACATCCGCCACCAGACAATCCATCCATTGGATGATGGATCCATTGAAGGAAGGGATAATCGGCAAAAGCGCAGGAGTGATCTGTGTACCCATCTTCCATACCTATGGCCATTGGGCGATTCACGCCTGTATCTCTTGGGGGTTGAAGATGTACCTGATGGATCCACGCGATATTCCAAAGATAGTGGATGTGATAAACAAGCATCGTCCGTTCGTCGTTTTCGCTGTACCAGCTCATTACACCTTATTCACGAAAATGGACCTAAAGAAGGGTCAGATTTTCTACTACTCAGGCGCATCTGCCCTACCTGCGGACCTTGCAGAAGAGTTTGAGGCAATCTCAGGTGTACCCATGGGTGAGGGCTATGGTGCAACAGAAACCGCAAGTATTGTCACAATCAATGTATCAGCACTCTCCAAGGTGACGGGTTTCATGGCTGAAACGAAAAGGGGAGTCGGTTTGCCTGTCCCTGATACCGAGGTCAAGATTGTAGACCCCGAAACTGGCAAAGAGCTTCCTGTGGGTGAACGCGGAGAGATTTGGGTCCGCGGCCCGCAGATTATGAAGGGTTATTGGCCGACTGCGGGCAGCGGCCTAGAAGAGGGTGGCTGGTTGCCGATGGGCGACATCGTCGAGATGGATAGTGATGGCTACTTCAAAGTCGTCGACAGAATCAAGGACATGATCAACGTCTCTGGAAACAAGGTGTATAGCAGAGTCATCGATGACATCCTTTACGAGCACGAGGCGGTTGACGTTGCGGGCGTGATAGGCGTTCCGGATTCGGACAGACCTGGGAGCGAACGTGTCAAAGCATTCGTACAGCTGAAACCAGAGTATAAGGGCAAGGTGTCTGAGCAGGACATCATTGATTTCCTGAAGGACAAAGTGAAACCATATGCAGTGCCCAAATGGGTGGAATTCAGGGACGAGCTACCCTTGACAATGGTGATGAAGCTCTTCAAGAAGAAACTGAGAGAAGATGAAGCTTTACGTTCAAAGCCCTAGTAGCTAGGTAGAAGCATGCCCGTCTATCCATGTTTCTGATATACCTGCCCTCAGAAGCTTGACCAATCTCCAGCCTGCACCCAGCATTATGATTCCTACAACCCCACCGACCAGGAGAATTACAGGATCTACAAAAACCTCGAGTGTATCATGTTCAATGTTGCCCAAGCATATGTTGTTCCACAAGATGTTGGCATTTGAACCAGAGAGGTAGATACCAATCCTGTTGTAATTGCAGGTGTTGTCCGTCACGGTGTTGGCATCTGAACCATCGAGGGAGATGCCAATCCTGTTGTAGTTACAGATGCTGTTGACCACGGTGTTGTTCCGTGAGAAAGAGAGGGAGATGCCAATGTCGTTGCTGTTGCAGGTATTGTTGTCCACGGTGTTGGAATCTGAGTGACCTAGAAAGATGCCATCTTCTAGGTTTCTGAAGCAGGTGTTGTCGGAAACTGTGTTGGAATCTGATTCATCGAGAGAGATGCCAATCCTGTTGTTGCTACAGATGCTGTTGACCACGGTGTTGTCCCGTGAGAAAGAGAGGGAGATACCAATCCTGTTGTAATTGCAGGTGTTGTCCGTCACGGTGTTGGCATCTGAACCATCGAGGGAGATGCCAACCCTGTTGTTGCTACAGAAGCTGTTGACCACGGTATTGTTCCTTAAGAAAGAGAGTGAAATGCCAATCTCGTTGCCATTGCAGGTGCTGTTCGCCACGGTGTTGTAATATGAATCAGAGAGGTAGATGCCATAATCTTCATTGCTGTCGCAGGTGTTGTCTGAAACTGTGTTGAGCGTCGACATATATTCTACTTCTATGCCGATGCTGTTGCTGGAGCAGGCGTTATCACGAATCTCGTTCCAACCAGCGTCTGAGGTTCTGATACCTACGTAAAGGTTGCTGGAGCAGTTGTTGTTCTCCACGGTGTTGGAATCTGATTCAACGATGTTGATGCCCCAACGATTGTTGCTGCAGGTGTTGTCGGAAACGGTGTTGTGACTCGACACACTTAGGAATGTGCCGTCATGGTCGTTGTTGTTGCAGATGTTTTTGACCATGGTATTGGAATCTGAGTCTTCTAGGATGATGCCAAGCCAATTATCGTTGCAGGTATTGTCAACCACGGTGTTGTTATCTGAGTGATAGAGATGGATGCCGCAATCGGTGTTGTTGAAGCATGTGTTGTTGGTTATCACATTGTAATCAGCTGTGTACAGGAAGATGCCCACGTTATTGGCAACACAGAGGTTGTCCAGTATCTGGTTTC
>JBHLOD010000193.1:0-4207 GCA_048940825.1 Promethearchaeota archaeon
GACCCAATCATCTTCACAAGACCTGGTGACAACTACAGAGCACTTGGAGAGATTATTGGGGACGCTTGGTCGATAGGCAAGAACATAGAGGGATGAAGATCCGGACCATATAGAGGAGGATTTCGAACGTGGCTGCTGAAAAAGATGCGAGTGAAGAGAGAAGGTTGGTCATCGCCACCATTGCTCATCCCTCGAGTACTTCGGAAACAAATGCATTGCTTCTGACTGAAAGCATCCGAGCCTTTGGAGGGAGTCTGTCTAGCACACCCATCTGGTGCTTCACGCCTGAGAACGAATCGTCTGTTTCGGCAGTCTTCAAGAGGAGGCTAGATTTTCTTGACACCGTTCTAGTCCCCTTCCAAATAGCGCGCAAATCTCGAGAGTTCGCATTTGCTGGGCATGTCCATGCAGCAGCAAACGCGGAGTCAAAAGCAATGGGTCAATCAAAGTTGCTTGTGTGGTTGGCACCCAACACACTTGTCCTCCAAGAACCGAGAGGCTTTCTTCTTCAGAAGGGCAAAAGCCTTGGATACAGACCAGTTCATCACAAGCTCCTTGGCTCAAGCATAGAGGAGCCGTTGGACGAGTTCTGGACGCTCATCTACGAACACTGTGGAGTGCCGGAAGACCAAGTCTTCACCATGAAAACGCACGTCGAGGACATTCCGATTCGTCCCTACTTCAACGCAGGTTCGCTAATAGTGGAACCTGATATCAAGATCCTGCAGACTTGGCTTGACACCTTTCTTCGCGTCTTCCAGAGATCCGAGTATCTTGAGTTCTACAATCAAGACATACGATATGAGGTGTTCATGCACCAAGCGGTTCTCACCGGAGTCATCCTATCGAATCTATCCAATAGACGGATGGTAGAGCTGCCCTCGAGCTACAACTACCCACTGAACCTTTATGCAGAGGACAAGACCAAGAATCGACCTGAATCGCTGGAAGAGTGTGTTACAGTCCGACACGAAGGATTCTATAAGGATTCCAGCTGGATGAAAAAGATACCCGCCAAGAAGCGGCTCAAGGAGTGGATTGCCGAACAACTTCTGCAAGCTTGAGAGTGCCATCCCTCTAAGGACCATAAAGGCGAAGGTGGGAGAGGCCCGCTTCCACGACTCTCCCATAAGACTCACTTCTTCTTTGTTGACTTCTTCCCAGGCTTCTGCCTAGTTCCACCTGATGTGCGACGCGACACTAGCACAGCTATGACTATCACAGCCAAAGCTGCACCACCGATGACTAGAAGCGTAATCGGATCCAATGTGAATGGCACGCCGTCCGGAGGTGCCAACATGAACTCTATCTCATTCTGCCAAAGCTCAGCCGAATCACTGTACGTTGAATTGTCTTCGTCGCTTGTGCACGTGTCAATGAGATATCCATTATAGAGAGTCTGCTTGTCATTGCTCACCACAATGAGTGCATTGCCATCCTGCTCATCAGCTGTACTGCCAGCAAGTGCGGTGAACCCTGGTAAGACCGTCAGAGTATCACCATCGTCAGCAAATGGTACACTCGATGTATAGTTGACAGTGCTGTGGTCATTCGGTTCGTTAAAGATAGGATGACTTGTGTCCCAGATGAACATCGCAGGCGTACCGCTGAGAGACGCCGAGTACTCGACTCCCAACTTCGACCATAGTGGATGAGTACTAGCACTATCGATGTCAAAGTAAGACATGATCAGTTTCCCTCCGTCATCCACGTATGCGTAGAGCGCATCAAAGTGAGATGTCGAGAAGAATGTGTTGGACTGGTCTATGATTACAAGTCCCCAAGTCTTGGAGTCCAAAAAGTCGTCAAGATAGTCAGCTGATTCAAACAACTGGAATGGATATCCTAGGTCCCTCAGAGCCGTGACCACTTCTGCATTGTAACTACCATAGGTGGTGAACACAAGAATTTCAGCATCATTTGCTGTCAACCAGTTCAAAGCATTGAGTGCGTAGCGTAGGTTGGACTCCTCACCCAGTTGGTCGTTGACAAAGATGTTCATGTCCGAGGAGAGAATCGCTCTACCTTGGCCGAATTCCTGTGCCGCCACAACAGTATCCGTGCCATCAAACCAAACCGACGTAGCGTTCCCAATCACACTCAGGTAGTTTCGGTACCCTATGTGCAATGAGGTACAACCTTCAAGCGTAAGGTGCGTTCCAGGCGTCATTGATGAGAAGTCGAGTACATCAGTGGTTCCAAGACTCATGTCAAAGTTTTGGAGCAGTTGGTTGATGTATGTGTTTCCGGGTCCTCCTCCGGATAGTCCAGTTCTATCGCCTAGGACCAAAAGACTGCCGCCACCGTCCACCCATGCTTCGACTGCCGCACGCTCGGCAGATGTATAGTCAATATCTGGCCAACATATGACCAAGACATCGTATTTGGCAAGACGCTCTGCGGTGAGGTTCCCAGAAGTTGATGGATAGAACTTGTCAAGAGTGTACGAGTGGTTCACGACAAGACTCCTAAACTGAGTATAGCTGTTCGTTGGATCGTAGACAGTTGCCAAGTCATCCCATTCATCAATAGCCAAACGGGGCTGATGAGATAAATCGTATGCAATGCGCCCCTTCGGCCTTGGAATAAGCCACTCAACAGAATCGATGATGATGCTCTCGAAATCTGCGGAAACAGAATAGCCATCCCCTGGGAGTTGGACAACATTTCCACCGTCACGAGAATTGTCAATTGCGAAGGCAGTGATATAGTCTGATTGCGTCGCATTGTTCATTAGTAGGATCATATCATTGCCTCTTCCCTCGATGAGCTTGGGTTCCCAAGATGTTGCCCAATCCTCGGCTCTTTCATAGACGGTATCATTGACACGATAGTCTTTCATTGCTGAATGGCGGCTAGTTACATTCTGGCTATCGCTTGGGAAGTACCCCCACCAGGTTCCATAACCAACATCATAGTCTTGGCCAGGGAATATGATACCTTCGTACCAGAGAAAGCTCACCGCACTATGGAAGGTCAGTAGGCCGCCTCCCCCCATCCAGAATTCTTTGACTAGCTTGGATATGCTCTCTCTCGGGATGTTATTGACAAGGATGAAGACATCGTAGTCTGAAGTAGTCAGTTCATGATTGAGAATATCGCCCGTAGAAAGGTGGTCAACCGAATGACCAGCTCCCTCGAGCAAGGTCGTTATTTCAGAGATGTTGTTTGTCAGACCCGATGCATGTGAGATTGCAGGTACGGTCAGATTGTTTTCGTCGTATATTGCCACTCTTGCATCTCTCGGAATCTGTGCGGGCAAAACCGATGATTGCAGAGTGATTTTGCTGTTCGTTCCAACAAGGGCTGCTGGAACAATAAAGCTGCTCGTTATGAAAATCGCTATCAGAACTACAGGCATGGCGCGTGTCATAGCTCCACCTCCCGCGATTGGCTGACACTTGGCATTATAAATACACTAGAAAAAGAACCCACATTTAGAGAAACGACTCGGCCTATTGAGTGTGGTCCCCTGCTTCGGGAGAAGGAAGAGGAAATGAAAAGGGGGAGAAGCTCCCCATCCTACTCCTTCTCATACTTGAAACTTAGCTTCACTCTGACCCGGTAGGCAGCCACCTTGCCATTCTCGATCTTGACGTCAAACTGGTCGACCTCAGCAATTCGCAGGTCGCGGAGTGTGGTCGAGGCCTTCTCAACAATGCTCTTCACAGCGTCTTCCCAGCTTACAGAGCTCACTCCGATGAGTTCAATTCTCTTGTATAGACTTCCTGGTTCTTCAGACATCTCTCTTCCTCCTGATGGAGTATCAGCTGACCAATGGGAACCGTCAGTCAAAAACGTGTTGGAAGCCTATGCGGACAGGAAAGCACCTCGAGAGAGGTTCTGGCCGCCGTGCTGGTGGAGTGGGGAGTGACTCTTTCCAGGAAGCATTCCAAGATTCTAGGTGGCTACGCTTTTAACCTCGTTTTACAGCTGGCATAGTTATGAAGCAATTCAGCCACTGGCTTGTGAGAGAAGAGGACGAAGGACAGATTGTTTGGCTGTTACTAAATCGCCCCGACAAGAGAAATGCGTTCAATGACGAGGTAGTCGAAGAATTGAGTCACTTTCTTGACGAGCTGCGGTCAAACCCAAACATTCGCGTCCTGGTAATCTCCAGCACACTGGACGACATGTTCACTGCGGGCGCGGACATAGAGTTATTCTTCAAGGCGTACAAAGGCGACGTGTTCAATGAAGCAGTAAA
>JBHLOD010000194.1:0-4204 GCA_048940825.1 Promethearchaeota archaeon
TCGGACCAAGCAGAAGCAAACACAGGAGTGCAATCAGGACATAGCGAGGAACACCTTGAACGATTCCTTTCCCTTCCCAAAGACCCACTTTTCATTTCGCCTCCTGCGGTTCTCCGCAGAACAACATCCATACGAGATGTAATACGTAATAAAGATTCTGGTGTACAAGAATCTAGCCATTTGTGTTCAAAAACTACATAAGGTTCACTTCCGAATCCGGTACACAAGACATTAGAAGGCACGATTCACATGTCAGGAAGGAAAAGCAAGACAAAGAAGCCCTCCCAGCAACTAAGCCTGAAAGAGCAGTTGCTCGGGGTTCAACAAGAACAGGAGCTGGTGGTTGAGAAGCGAGAAGTCCCGGTCACCATTCGTATGAACTCTGGGGTGGTGGAGCTGCTTGATGCTCTCATTGAACTTGACATATTCGAGAGCAGGTCCGAGGCGATAGCGGCCATCGTCGAGTCCACAGTTTCTTCGAAGTACAAGATCTTCAAGTCTCTGAAGAGTCAGGCTGATGATTTGAAGCGTAGAAGAGATGCGGCTAGGGAACTTGCCTCTAGAGTAATCAGCGGTGAACTGGAGTAGCCGTCAGAAGAGCATCTTCCTCCAGATGCCTTGTCTTATCATGTGTCCAATCTGTTCATTGATTCGGGCCTTTGAGGTTCGCTCACTAGGTGGGGGCTTCTCCCTTCCGAGTTCATCCGAGATACTCAGTTCACTTAGGAGCATCTCATGTTCGAAAACCACTCTCTCCGCTAGTCTCTCAAGACCTTTCTGAGTCGCAATTACTTGAGCTTGAGTCAATAGTCGGTCAGCTTCTCTTGTGTCAAGCTCCAGCAATGCTATTCTTGATTGAAGTATCATAGCTTCTGTCTGCAATGTAGTCGACCCTTGCTCAATCGTCTTATCTACAAAGCTTGTGAATCGCTCCTTCAACTCATCAAGCAGGTCGTTTTCACCGGAAATTCGTAGGTCTTCAACCAGCAGTTCACACAGAAGAAGATGTGCCAAAGAGATTATCTCAAAGTCGCGCTGCTCTCCATCAACTACACTCATGAGTTTCTCCTTTGCCAGAGTTCTATCCCTTGCAGCTGTGCTTGCTTTCAGTGTGATAGCCATACACAGCCGATGGATTTGTTCCGGACGTGGGAGAGTCTCTCGAGAGATTTGGGGGAACTCCTCTACCTGCTGCCTGGCCTCTTCTATCATCCCCTTGTCTACCAAGACCTGAACAAGGAATAGAATGCCCCAACCTATGTACGACGTTAGGAGTCCGGTTTTTCTCCTTTCCTTGGCAATTGTCAGAGCTTCTTCCAAGAGACGCAAGGCTTCGTCTAGATTCCCTCTGGCGTATTGAATCATTCCACAGTTGCCGAGATTCCAGACATAGCCCTTCAGACGGTCCATCTCTTTGTTGATCCTCATAGCTCTTTCGTAGCCCGCCAGGGCGTCGTCTAGCTTGCCTTGTGCTCGGTAGATTTCGCCTAGATTGTTGGAACACATTGCGACAAGAAGCATCGAACCCGATCTTTCACTTATTGCGAGACACTTCTGATAGTACTCCTCTGCAAGCAGATAGTCGCCCTTCCCTTGGTACATGAGCGCAAAGACAAGCAGGTGACCTCGTTCCCACCCAGGGAAATCATACTCCCTTGCAAGATTGATTCCCTTTGTCAGAAGCTGCTCAGCTTCCTCCCAGTTTCCCCTCCCTTGTTCAACCAAGGCCTTGAACTGGCACGCAGCTATCATGTGTTCCTTCTTGCCAAGCTCCTTGTTCAATTCAAGTGCTTTTTCCACATACTCTAGCGTCTGGCCACCGTCCACCTCTATGTGAAGATATCCAACTCGCATGAGACTAGCAACGATACCTGGTAGGTCAGCCAATCGTTCTCTTATTGAGAGGCTCTCCCGAGCACATTCTATGCCCTTGTGAACGTCATCTCGATAGTAGAAGGCTATCGACTTGAAGTACAGAATGTTCGCTCTAATGGCATCGATTATAGACTGGTCATCCGCTAGTAGTCCTTGTTCCAGTTGCTCAGCCTGCTCAAATGCTTCAAATGACTTGTCAACTTGAGACAGGCGCAAAAGCGCCTCTGCCTTCTGAAGCAGAGCATCTATGATGTTTACCTTGTTCCCTTGGAGTCTGATTCCCAAGGTCGCGGCAGCTTCTGCTGCCTCTAAAGAACTCCTGAAGTCCCCCATGCCCATGAAACACTGGCCTTTCAGGAGTCCAACTCTCAGACGGTGGTCTATGTCCTCGATCTTACTTTCGAGCTTCTCGATCTTCTGAAGGGCCTCTCGATACTTCTCGCTCTCGACTAGAAGCTCAAGTTGTGCAAGCAGTGCCCCATCTGATTTGGGATTCGTGCTGCTATCCTCCTTCACCTGCTGGGTGCGTTCTCCCAGGATGAGTTCTGCGTATTGAATAGTCCGCTTCTGAGATAACACTTTCCGTCAAAGGCTTACTGGAAGCCCATCCGTTGGTATTGCATCCGCTTTGACAAGAGAATGCTGTTTGCGAAAAACAGAGTTGGGAGGGACCTACTTGTACCGAGGCCCCTCCCTTGTGGGCTAGGGAATGGGAGGAACTAGTATATGGAAGAGAGTCAGTTGATTTGTAAGACTGCTATAATCGTTGGGACTCCGTCAATGAGGTATATCTGGCCTGAAGTATGCATCTTGCGGCCAGTCAGGTCCGGACACGCAGCCGTAACTCGACCGTTGATATTGAATTGCAGCGTCCCAGCAGGGCCAACACCCTTGTGGGTTCCAAGGATATCGACTGAGCCATCGCTTCCGCAATCAATCCACCAGATACCACCGAAATGTTGGTCTCCCTCATCGCTGAAGTAGTACCACTGGTTGAACCAGTACAGCGTTCCCTCCATAGTATCTCCAGAGATGGGGCCGCTCCAAGTGATGTCCGGAGCGGGGTTCGGTATGTTCACATAGTTCCACCTGAGAGGTTTCTTGGCCTCCACGGGTGTTACGTAGACCAATGCCACCATGAAGACCAGTGCCAATAAAGCAACACTCACCTTCCTACGAAGAATCATTTACTCTTCACCTCCTTTCATGTTGCTAGAAGGCCTCACCTTCTGCGTTTCAGCGCGACAAGCGTGATTAGGACAATAGCAACTGCACCTGCTGCGACTGCCAACAACTCCAGGGGGATTCCTGGAGGTGTGTCATCAACGACGATGTTGTCGATTGAGAAATCCGCTCCGAAGAAGACGGCGAAATACTCCGATGCTGTGATCTCCGTGTCCGCGGCCTGCATGATGACAGTCCCATTGAGCAGCACAGTGATACCTCCGGATCCATCTCGTGTGATCTTGAAGTGATGAACTCCGTGCATATTGGAGAGTTCTGGGTCGTCATAGTCTGCAAGTACATCTTCTCCCGCATCCTCAGAATTCTTCACAATCTTATAGAAGAGATAGCCACCCGTCGCTGTCGTGGCAGGTGAAACCTGAAGAGCGTAGCTAATCCATGGCACTGCCTCTGGGTCTGAAGACATGAATCTGACAGTCACTTCATTGGGCACGTACCTGAAGTCACGGACAAACTCCTTGACGTATCGGATGTCGAAACTCCAGGATCCGACTGATACACTACTCGGACGGTATATTATCGCACACGCTCTCTCGCCCGGTTTTCCTCGACAATTCTCATCGGCGTAGTCTGTATCACCTACTTCTGTCCATTCGCCACTTGGTCCAGCATCAAAGTCTTCAGACCAGACAAGGTCAGCGGCAACCTGTCGTGGGCCGAATGCTAGAAAACACAACAGAAACACAAGTGAGAATCCGAAAGCACTTCTCGAGACCATTTTCTTGTTCATTCCTTTCTCACCTCTCGGTTTATGATGCCGAATACAGAAGCGTAATATGTAATAAAACTTACGGTAGACAATAATTATGTACCGAGAGTACATAAAGTAAATAAACAAACATCACGAATACATCAACCGATAACGGGATGTGATACAGATGTCCGGCAAGAGCCGTGTATCCAAGGAATCTGCAATTCAACATACTCTCAAGGAGCAAATCCTGGGTAATGAGGATGACCGAGTTCTATCAGAAGAGAAACGCGACGTACTTGTCACGGTAAGGATGAAGGGGTGCGTTGTGGATTTACTAAATGCTCTGGTCGAACTCGAAATACTTGAGAGCAGGTCTGAGGCAATCGCATC
>JBHLOD010000195.1:0-4201 GCA_048940825.1 Promethearchaeota archaeon
TGGATTCGGACTGAACATCTGAAGAGGACATCCGAAGATGGACAACTGAATGATGAGAACTACAAAGACTATGCAGGTTATGAAAGAACAGAGTCCACAAGGTATGTTGGGCGTGCAATTGTAAAATTAGCTTCAGACCCTAATATTCTAGAGAAGACGGGGAGAACCTTGACCACCGGTGAACTAGCGAGAGAATACGATTTTGTGGATTTGGACGGATCACAACCAGAACGGTTTGTTGTTACCGAGAAGTCCAAGGGATTGACAGTGAGATAGAGTTCAAATCTCGCCCCCAGCGCCATCGATTTGGTTGCAGCTCTCGGTTTTCTATTGGCGCAGTCACTTGCTCTGAGCGTCCTAGTCAAGTATCCAAATCTGATGAGTTCCATCACTTGTGAACGTCTGTTTGTAGGTGATGAACATGAATCATGGAGCTAGGGGAGCCAGAGTAGCACTCATCGTTTCGAGTGTCTGCCTCCTTGTCACTACTTTGGGTCAGCTGTACCTGTCTTTGACAGGGGGCTATGGAAATGAGATATTTGCCATGCTTGACAGCATTTCCACTGCCTTCTTCATAATCTGGCTAATAACGCTCCTACGCTTTGTCAGTCAGAAGAACGTGAGATGAACGCTAGGGACTGGTTACCCTGGGCCACCCGCAAAATTCCTGTTTCCCGATTCCATCGGAAAAAGTAGGTGGGCGAGAACCGATTTTGCGGCTGCTCGCCCGGTTCCTGCTCTAGGTTGGCACTTCAAGCAGGACATCTGTGCACTCGGTTTCTTCTCTAGCAACTTCTTGATCCGAGTCATCAAGCATAACATCTAGTTGGCTGTGGAGCCTCTTTCTGGCAGCAACAGCGGCCCCAATCAGTGAAACTATGAGGAGCCCTATGGCTGCGCCGAACATTGGTGGAACTGTCGACCCAGCGGTTTCAGCCCACACGCCGCCAAGCCCCATTCCAAAGACTTGAACCGCTGTGAAGACGACGTTGAAGAGTGCGAATACTCTGCCTCTGTAATTGTCCACAACAAGCTCCTGCATTAGGGTACCCAATGGTATATTCAACATCACATCAACAGAGCCGATAAGAGCCCAAGATAGCAGGACTTGCCAGAATCCCTGTGCTCCTGCCAGTCCAAGCACTGCAATTCCTGCGACAATGCCTGCGGATGCAACAATGTAGAGGGGTTTCGGCAGGCGTTTTCGGTTGCCCATGACAAGTGCCACAACAATCCCTGATGCGGCACCCGCACTCAGCACAAGACCGAACTGCATCTCAGTGATTCCCAATTGGCCCTCTAAGTGTGGAATCAACAGGGCATTGAGAATGCCTGATGATGAGGCCACAAGAATCGCGAAGACAAAGAGATAGACCAGAATCACGTTGTTGGCTGCATATCTGGCGCCTTGAACTACCTGTGATCTAACGGACTCTTTCTCCACCATCTCCTTGGGCACCAGTGATGTTTTGATACCTCTGAGTGCTATGGCAGAAAGAATGAACGTGACAGAATTGATTGCAAAGGCAAGGAAGTAGTCAGGGGCGAGCAGAGCTACTAGCACGCCCCCGAGAGGAGGAATTGTTAGTTGGACTACTTGAAATGTCATTTGTGATAGAGAATTAGCTGTCACCAGTTCGTCAGACTCAACAATATTGGGAATTGATGCGCTCCTCGCTGGATAGAACCAAGCGTTAGCAATGGCATATAGGAAAGTAAGTAGGTAGATCCATTCAATCGGTGCAAGAACTAGGGGAAAAAGCGGCGCAAGAGGAATGAGTAGAATCAGGAATGCGCGTGCGATGTCGGATGCAATCATTATTGTCTTCCTATTCCATCGGTCAACGTAAACACCAATGAAACCAGCAAAGATTACAACGGGCGCGGTCTGTGCCATCGCCAGAATGGCCATTGCCAGAGCGGACCCGGTGAGGTCGTAGGCAAAGAATAGCAGGGCCAATGAGCTGATTGCGAAGCCGACGTTTGAAACGAGCTGCCCGAACCAGAGTCGGGAGAAATCGCGATTTCCTAGAATGGTTCTAAAGGTACTGCCCTCGGTCGAAATCTCCTCGGGCAGTTCCTCGGATACTGTTGTTGTCAATTGCACTACCTCGAGAAGTAGGCATATGCGACTGACATTGCTGTGCTTCTCATCTGAGAAGTGCTCTTCTTGGATGCCTTCTTGTTATTGGCTACCAAGTGATCACCGCACGTAGGCTGAGAAGGCATGACCAACGGTCATTCTTCTGACGGCCTCAAGGGCTTGGGTGTTCTCCTTCACGGATGAAACTCGGGATTTAGTTGCTAGAGCCATAATGTTTCACAACCGAAACCACTCAGAATCAGTATATAATGCGGAGCCACAACTGAGGGTCACAGAAAGGAGTCACAATTTGTTACTATGATGAGACCTCGGACCAGAAACCCGCGGATGATTTTACTAGATTCATACAAGAGTCATTCTATGTAAAGTCGTGTTTTGCAGAACGGGCAGAGTACCACTTTGTCATCTACTGGTGTGGCATTGGAAAGCTCAAAGGACAGCCCACAGTCAGGACAACGGTACATTTCCATGCCGCCGACATGCTCTGCGGGAAGTGCATGAGCATGCATGGTCGCAAGGATCCTCCGGTCTTCATCCAAGTTCGTCGGAGCAATCGGTCGTCCTTGGGCCCATCGGTAGGCAGCGTAGAGGAGGAGTACGACCATGGGTAAGAGCAAGACAACATACATGAGGTAAACATCAGGCGGTGCTGTCAGTATTGACCCAAAGACCGTCACTGAGCCAAGGATTAAGAGCAAGACAAACACAATCCAGCGTCCCGGGCTTGTAGAGGGCTCCTGTGGTTCTCCAAAGTAGTCGTAAGAGTCGTCTTCAATCATTGTGGTACTATGGGGTAACCATCATGAGACGGAATAAACTCTTCGACATCGCTAGGTGAGTACTAGCAAAAAGAGAGATGAACACGGGCCGTGCGGCCCGGTTCCTGTGCTACTGGACAAACCTACTCTTTCTTGGCTGCCTTCTTCTCAATCTTCTTCGCCTTGACCTTGGTCACGACACCGACTGCAACGGTCATGCCCATGTCACGCACTGCAAACCTGCCAAGTTGTGGAAACTCCTTGTAGGTTTCAATGCACATCGGCTTGAGAGGCACAAGAGTGGCAAGCATGGACTCACCCTTCTTGATGAAGTCGGGGTTCTCCTCTATGACCTGTCCACTGCTTTGGTCGATTTTCTGGTGGATTTTGTCGAACCTACAGGAGACTTGGGCCGTGTGGGCGTGAATAACTGGAGTGTAGCCCACAGTGATAGCGGTTGGATGTTGAATGACCATGATTTGGCCTGAGTATTCATCCGCAACGGTTGGAGGGTTGTCCTTTGGACCAGCAACGTCACCACGACCGAGGTCCTTCCTCTCGATGCCTCGAACGTTGAAGCCAATGTTATCGCCAGGTACTGCCTCCTTGAGCTGCTCATGATGCATCTCAATTGTCTTGACCTCACCGGTCTTGTTTGGAGGCATGAAGGTGATAGTGTCACCAGGTTTCATGATACCGGTTTCGACACGACCGACTGGGACAGTTCCAACGCCCTTTATTGAGTAGACATCGTTGATTGGCAAGCGTAAGGGCTTGTCAACTGGCTTCTTTGGAAGGGTCACTTGGTCAAGGGCTTCAAGCAGTGAGGGCCCCTTGTACCACGGTGTGAGGTCTGGCGAGAGCTCCTTCAGGTTGCAAGCATCACCAATAGCGGCGGTCGGAATGAATGGGATGCTATCGAGCTTGAATCCAATGCTCTTCAGAAAGCCACCGACCTCCTCCTTCACCTCATTGTACCTGTCCTCGCTGTACTTGACAGTATCATCATCCATCTTGTTGACACAGACTATGAGAGATGGTACACCAAGAGTCATCGCAAGGTATGCGTGCTCCTTCGTCTGGCCACCAGGGCCGACACCAGCCTCAAACTCACCACGTTTAGCTGACACCACAAGTAGACCAACGTCAGCCTGAGATGCGCCAGTGATCATATTCTTGATGAAGTCTTTGTGACCCGGTGCATCTATGATGGTGTAATAGTATTTATCAGTGAGGAATTTGAAGAAAGCGATGTCTATGGTAAGACCTCGCTCTCGCTCCTCCTTCAGGCGGTCTAGGGCGAAAGCCCATGCCCAACTCGGACGGCCCAGCTTTTCTG
>JBHLOD010000196.1:0-4194 GCA_048940825.1 Promethearchaeota archaeon
TCAATGGCACAGGGGTAGGTAACGGCTCAATTCTCTCTTCAGGAGATGTGAACGCCGCCCGGGAGATTAGTGTGACTCTGGCTCAAGACCCCTCCCCAGCTGGTGCAAAGAGCACTGCAGCTTCAGTGACCACAGCATGGGCCCCAAATTGGGATGCAACAATCGAGATAATCAAGAATGGGGAGCTTTTCATGAGCATCCCTGTTGAAGATCCAGTCACACGCGTCACAGTCCTAGATACGACGCCAATCGCTGGTACCTCCTACGGCGCGGAGAGATGCGTGCAGAGGAATGGCCAATACTACATAAACGACTACAGCGACAACCCTGTGAATCCGGAGGACCTAAACACTGGCGGGGCTGATTTCTACATTGTACGTGTCGTCGGTGAAAATGGCCGAATCACATATGCCGGACCAATCTGGGTCGAGGTCACCTCTTGAAGAGTCGTTCTCTCTAACATTCTAGAACAACTTCAATCGGGAACTGTGACGTGTTCTCTTGCCTCTGTTGGTCGTAACACAACGTTATTAACCATAGTTAACGTGGGCGTAAGTATGATTGTTGCCCCGACGATAATCTCACTGAGAGAGGGAATTGAGGCCGCATTAGTTATCGCTGTGATGCTGTCCTATTTGAGGAAATCTGGACGACAGGATTTGAAGCGGTTCGTTGTGTGGGGTGCGGTTGTGGCCGTACTTGCAAGCGTCGGAGTCGCTCTAATCATGGGATTGGTCTGGGGGATTGTCGAGGGTCCTGTTCTAGCCGCTTTTGAGGGAGTAGTCGTGTTAATCGCAGCACTACTTCTTACAACAATGATACTGTGGATGTGGAAAGCCGGAGCGAGTGTCGCCACCGAGATCGAGGAATCTGTCGAGAGAAAGAGTCTGAGCCAGAGCGGGGCTGGCATTGCTCTACTCAGCTTCTCACTAGTTATGAGAGAGGGCGTCGAACTGGTTCTCTTCACTGCGGCACTGGTCATTCAGGAAGGACTAGCAACCTACGTAGGAATAGCTCTGGGACTTCTCATCGCATTGGGAATGGGGGTTGCAGTCTACCAAGGTTCACTGAGAATCAGTCTGGGATCTCTCTTCAAATGGACTTCTGTGTTCCTCATTCTAGTCGCTGCGGGAATGGTGGCGTATGGCATTCACGAACTACAAGAGGCAGGGTTACTCCTGATTGGTCCCATCGAGGTATGGAACATCAATCCTCCACCGTTTCCAGATGGAACATTTCCCCTTCTTCATGAGAACGGTTTGATTGGAGGTCTAGCGAAGGCATTATTCGGCTACAATGGTAATCCATCATTCCTTGAGGTTTCCGGATATGTTCTATACATGCTTGGCGTGATCACCTATTACCAGATGAGAAGACGTACGCAATTCCAACACAACCCTCCAGAGGGAGTGGAAATGGCAGAGTCGGTTCCTGCTTGACTCATTCTAGTCTGGTCAGCAAAGCACGACAGAACCTGTCTGGGCATTGTGAATGTGCCCGGAACCAAACCACTATAACCTGACTCATTCACATTCAGGTAGAGGGGGAAGATAGAAACATGATTACATACCCTAAGAAACAGAGGGTGTCAGACAATTGACAAAGCAGCAAAAACAGAGATACACCCTGAGAGACAGAGTGCGCAGGACACTCAAGAAGAACGAACTATGCAAGAAGGCGCTTGACGTGCTTGAGAAGGATGACGAGGTGCAAGTTCTTCTCGAGGACTCGAATCGGATGGCCATTGATAGAATGGGCTATTCGGATCACGGACACACGCACTCGCTCATAGTATCAATGAACGGGATACTACTCATCCGACAATTGAGCAAGGGGCTTCAACCATCTATAGTACAAGAAGGAACGGGCACCTTGGAAGACGCGGAAGTGGTGGTCCTTCTCGGATGCTATCTTCACGATATCGGGATGGTCGTATCCCGGACGAATCATGACATCTTTACAGTTGCACTTGCAAGCCATATTGTGGACCGTATTCTCTCCAAGGTCTATCCTAATGACAGACGAAAGCAGGTGCATATGAGAAGTCATGTACTCCATGCGATCTACTCACACGACATCGCTGCGCCTCCACTCACCGTTGAGGCCGGAATCGTCGGTATTGCAGATGCACTCGATATGACAAAGGGTCGTGCACGCATCCCGTTTGAAGCAGGCAGCGTAAACATTCACTCCGCCTCAGCGATGGCGATTGACAGAGTGAAGATCAAGAAGGGCGAAACAAAGACAGTTCGCATTGAGGTCTTGATGAGTAACACTTCGGGAATCTTCCAGATTCAAGAGCTACTTGAGAAGAAGATTAGGAGCTCCCCGCAGCTTCTCAGTCACATAGAGCTATATGCCATAATGCACGGCGAGGAAGAGAAAATCCTTGGCGAAGAGCTAAGGGTGCTCTAAACAAGACTCCTGTCGGCGTTCAAAACAGACACAATTCTCGACGGTTTCGAACATGGCTTGTATCAGATTCGTTCGGAACAACTAATATATATGCGCGACAATGAGCGCATCAGTTCAGTTCTATGGATGAGAGTGATGGCTTCATGAGGCTAGATCCCATCGATCAGAAGATTATCTCGATGCTCCAAGAGGATGGAAGACGATCCTATAGCGAGATTGCTGAGGAAACACAGAGAACCGAAGTGACCATCCGCAGACGAGTGAAGCGTCTACTGGATGAGGGATACATCAAACGGTTCACAGTCATTCTAGACCCTATGAAGATGGGACTCAAGATACGCGCGATTATCCGCGTAAAGACAGTCATGAAGGAAGCCACAGTGATCTCAAAAGAAGTTCAGAGCTTTGACGAGGTGGATGAGGCCTACTTTCTGGATGGTGCCTGTGGAATAATGCTCAAGGTGACAGTTGACGATCTTGCGAAGCTGAGAGAATTCCTTGAGCTTAAGCTTGGTAAGGTACCCGGTGTCGGCGAGATTGAAACTTGTATAGTGCTTGAGGACATCAAGCCCCCGTACTAGCGTTGGTGGAATGCGGTGGAAGCCGCACTGCGCCTACCTAGGGCCGCGCTTGAACGGTTGCACAGCCACGCCGAGGAGGCTCTGCCTCTCGAGTCAGTGGCTCTTCTCTTTGGGCACGTCCGCAACTCGGAGGTTGTAGTCACCAGATTGGAGTTCTTGGAGAATGTAGCGGCCTCTACAACATCATTTGCAGTTGACCCTGAAAGAGAGTATCATCTCCTCATAGACGCAGAGGAACGTGGTGAGGAGATGGTGGGCATTTTCCACTCACATCCCGCTCCTCCGAAACCATCGCCACGTGATTTGCGTAATATGCGTCTGAATCCAGTTGTGTGGGCTATTGCCTCAAAGTCTACCGGAAGCTGGGAAACTCGCGCTTTTCTACTCGAGGGTGAGAACCTCATCGATGTCAGGATAGACTTGACCTAGGTCGCGCCTTTCTTCAACGCCCTTATGGTGCCAGAGGTCTTCTTGGGTTCAAACGAAACATACGTTCCATCAATCGATGACAATAGGACTGCTGAAGTGATCAGTCTGTCAAGTGATGCTGCATTGCATTGGAGAATGCCGTGACCACTGGCCTCATCATACTCATTTAGGAAGAACCGTGAATCCGCAACCTCTACCTCGCCGTAAATTGAGAGCAGACTCATTCGAACTGCAGTTGCGAGCTGTTTCTCATTCACCGGGGGGCCGTCCGTGTGAAGGCGAAAGCGGACATACCTCTTCCTTCTACTCTTCAACCCAGCTCACCTCGTTTCACAATCTCTACCCCTGGTCCCACATAGTCCGGGCTGAGTCGAGTCTTGTTCTTCTCGAGTATCCTGTCAGGGGTTTCATAGACTGCTCTCTCTGAGCCCTGCCAGTCGAGCCCGAGCAAGAGGCCAACATGACACAGTGCCCTAGGTGACCTCATCCTTATTGGGCTGTCTGAGCCACTTGAGAGTACTATCGGCATTCCTGCATCAAGGGCAGTCTGAGTGGTTTCTCTAAGCACCTTGACTACCTTTGATCTCATCAAGCCTGAAACTCCTAAGAGGGGGGCAATCGACACCTCCAGCGCAGTGTCTGATGCTGCAGCCAGTTTTGCAGTAGTCTTTCTCAGACTAACTCCCTTGAGAGGATAGGGAACGGACAATAGGTCCACTCTGCTATCTTCGGCCGCCCAGTTGACCGCCCTCGACTCTCCAAGAGGCAC
>JBHLOD010000197.1:0-4176 GCA_048940825.1 Promethearchaeota archaeon
TCTACTTCAATACCCTCTGGAAACCTGAGCCTTGTTACTGCAGACTGGGGGACCGGTTCGTCAACTCATGGCACATACGGTTTCTGGCTGGACACAAGCACGTGGGCAATTGGGACGCATACAGTAGATTTGACTCTAGAGGCCCTCAGCGCCCCGCGATACTATGAGGACGCTTCTGTCACTATTGAGATTGAGATACGAAGACTCAACGTGTTTGTGAGTTGGGAGCATATGGATCCATTCCCATATGGCAGTGACTTCGAGATGTACTTGCATGTCAATGTCAGTGAGCCAGGGACTGCATTTGATGGAGACCCCATCAACAGTCTGCCTAGCAACTATTTCTCTGCCGAGAATGCTACTGGCACACCTTATACAATCCAAGACCTTACCTTCCTGAGTGATGGTGAGTATCGCCTGACTATAGACAACAGTGCGTTCTCTGAGGGTGACTATACCATTGTGGTGTTCGTGGACTTTCAAGTTTCAGACAACTACGCAGACTCACAGACCGCAGTCGCCAACTTCAACTACAGAGGGACTCTGACAGCACTGACATCTCCAGACTATCCACAGGTATCAACAACCTATGGAACAAACGTTTCAGTTACACTTCACTACGTTGACTTGGATAGAAATCAGAACATAACGACTGCGACCATAACTGCGCAGGGTGCTTTGATTTCATGGCTGCACGTCGGTGATGGCTACTATGACGTTCTAATAGTCGTCACCGGATGGGACCAAGGGTCGCACTATGTCAATCTCACGGCAGACGACGCAGGGTATGAAGGAAGGACTCTGACGTTTGAGGTTCTTGTCCAGATTGCCTACGCGTATGCATCGCCAACTGTAACCAGTATTGATCTTCCGCTTGGTGACACTGCGGTGTTCTATGTGGACTACTGGGACATAACACACAATTCGCCCATCATAGGGGCAACAATGAGTACTGATTGGATGCACACTGTGGCCATGACCTGGACAGGTTCACAGTACAGAGTGGACTTCCCAAGCTTTGACGCCGATCCCCTCGGGAGCTACGTAGTGCTCTTCAACTTCTCAAAGGGGCCAAACTACCAGTTCGGATACTTCAATTTCAGTTTGAACCTAAGGACTCACAATACAGAATTCCGCCTTGCCAGTGCTGTTGAGCCTACAAGCTATGCCGCAGTAGTCAATGTTTCATTGTACTACGGAGACCTTGACAACGACGCGGGTATCGTAGCGTCACAGATTTCCTGCCAGATAATGACAGAAGGTGTCGAAGTTCCAATTCTGTCCTTCGCCAACGACACCTCGCTAGGCGATGGATACTATCTAGTCAGAATATCTGCATCCGATTTCGGTGGAACAGGTCTATACAACTTCACCGTCTACCTCAACTGGACGGGTCCTGGTCCCAAGTACTACAATGGTGTCGCTGCTGCGTCTGTGAACATAATAGGAGAAGATTCGAAACTTACTATCTTGGATTCGCCAGGTCCAGTACCATATCTGGGCGATATGAGCTACACCTACCTCTACAGTGAGCTATACAGCGGGAACGGAATCACAAACCAGAGCCACGGAGGGGGCAATGTCCACGTCTACGTCGTGTTTGTTGGAGAAACAATCGATCCGTCACCGATAACCATCAGCGAGCCCGATCCTACCGGCCGTCCGGGTCAATATATAATCGAATTCAACAACACCATCTTCGGACGACCTGGAGTCTACACCATGACGGTGTACGTCAATTGGTCCACAGGAGTTTCACCTTTCTATCCGAACCAGATGCATTCTATCCAGGTCAGGGTTCTTTCCAGGAACACCGTGTTGTCTGTTACTCCACCCTCCACAACTCCATATGGAATCAATGCCACCTTCACATTCTCATATGATGATGCAACGGAGGCAGTCCTTGCGCCTATTGCTGACAGCATACAGATGCAAATCGACTTCAGTCTACTTGACTACTCCATTTCCTACAATGCTGGAGAGAGAGAATTCACAGTTTCTTTCAACACATCCTTGCTGGGAGCCTCTCTAGGTAGCAAGTCATTCACAATCAGTGTGACGTGGTCTGGCGCACCGTATTACTCCAATATCACCAATCGCCTCGTCCTAGTCACTGTGTCCTACCGCGACGTGAAGATAGACCATCCGATTCCAGATCCAACTCCGTACGCAGGTGACACGATTTTCATCGTTGCCTACACTGACGCAACTGGAAACTCTTCAGACCCCATAGATGGGGCTTCTATCACTCTATTCAGCGGCGCCTCGGCGGTTCCATTGGCTTACTATGCAGTCACACCACAAGGAAATGGACAGTATCGGATAGAAATCGACACAACATACTACGCGTCACCAGGATCGTATCCACTCGGAGTGGGTTTTACACCAACCCAGTTCTACTATGCTAGCCTAAACTCCACCCGAACACTCATCGTCATGTCTAGGATAACAACCCTTACAGCAGATCCTGTTGGGGTCCTTCCATACAACTCGTCAATCAACTTGATTCTGCACTTCAGAGACCTTCTAACGTCGGCAAACATTGACAATATGACACAACCTACAACTATTGAGTTGTTGAATGGAAGCTCTTGGATGTTCACATCACAGTGGAGAGGAGCCACCGAAGACTACTTCCTCGTAATCGAAACCTATAACCAAGGCCTACAGGTTGACACTCCATACATTCTCCATCTCAACATGAGCTATCCTGATGTGTCGCCCTTTTACAGGTGGTCTGATGTCTACGTTTCGTTCCAGTTAAGACACCGGTCCTCTACTCTTGAACTCACCGATTCTCCGCTTCCGACACCGTACCTAGACTTGGTCAACTTCACTGTCTACTACAAAGATCTTGATTCGGCATCAGGTATCGGAGGCGGTTCCATAGAGGTCTACAAGGGTTTGACACCACTCGCGGTAGGTTCCGACTTCTTCTTGATGGACTACGGTGATGGTCATTATGACCTCTCAATCAATTCGACATCTCTCAATGGACTTGGAACTACAATGCTCAGCATCAGCGCAATTTGGACTGGCGGTGCTCCTCATCATCAGGATGCTACTTTGGCACTCGGGTTGAGCGTTACCCAGAGGCCGGCTAGCGTGGAAATAACTGAACCCCCCACGCATACACTGTTTCTGGAGAACGTAACCTTCGCCTTCAGATACTACGACACTCTTACCGGCCGATCAATCGTTCCCGCAGCGGCTGATGTATCGATCTTCAGTGGACTTACCGAGCTCCAACCAGGTGAGTTCACATTGACGCCTGAAGGCGGAGGCTACTCGGTCAGCATCAACTCTACAACACTCGATGCGGCTCTTGTCCAGAATTGGAACATAACGGTATTCGTGGACTGGGATGAGTTTCTATCACCGTACTTCACAGATGATCAGGTATCTGTTCTAGCAACTACGATAGAAAGAGTGGGGACAGTCACCCTCGGAACATCTCCCACCGAGCCTATCGGAGACAACATGACGCTTAGATTCCGATATGTCGATGTTTCTTTAGGTAGGGGGATTAGCAACGCAGTTGTTTCCTTTGATTGTGTTGAGAGTCCTGGACTCGTTGAGAACACCGACTACTGGATTACAGAAATCGGGCTGGCCGGAGGCAACTACAGCATTCTTGTCGATACGAGTAGCCTGGGGCTCCCTGACCTCTACAGCTTTCGATTGCAGCTTCTCTGGAGTCCGTCTGCTTCGCCGTACTATCAAAACACATCGGTCATGCTTCTTTCAGGCTCAACGAGGCGTGTGCAGGCCATACTTACAAACGAAATGCCGGTTCCAATGACCGTTCCACTCTATTACAACGTTTCAGTCAATCTGACTCTCACAGACATGGACCACGGACTGCCGATTCAGAACGCAGAATCAGTATTCTCTGTTGAATACCTGTCAAGCGGATTGCCTCCGCTCAAATGGAACATCTGGGTCGTTTCTGATGGTGTCTATCAGCTCGTTGTGAACTGTTCAGATGCAGGTGCTTTGGGGACAAATGCGCTTGTCGTTGGAATTGACCTATATCCTTACCAGCCACTGCAGATTCAGATACCCTTCCAGATTCGATTGCGGGATGGTATTCTCAAAGCACATGAGCCAGCTGATGCCGTTACTGGAGAAGATACCTTTGTGATAGTCGACTTGGTAGACAAGGATGCCGGCGAC